>NZ_LADU01000027.1 GCF_000961795.1 Hyphomonas sp. BRH_c22 | reverse complement strand
GGCAGCGCTCGCCCCGCAGCGCCCGGCCGCGCATGCGCGCCATCTTTGTCGATGCGCCCGTCTCATCAAGGAAGACAAGCCGCTCCGGATCGAGATCAAGCTGGCCGTCGAACCAGGTCTCGCGCCCAAGCAGGACGTCGGCACGTTCCTGCTCAGCCGCGTGCGCGGTTTTTTTTATAGGTGATCCCGCGCCGATCGAGGAAATACCAGATCGTCGAAGGCACCACGTGTCAGCGCCGGTTTAAAAAGGGGCCAGTCAGGTTCCATAAAAAGCCTCGCATGGGAGGCCGGTTTCTTGCGCCTCGTCGGGTGTCTGGCCGGAGCGAAGCGGAGGCCAGACACCCGGTGAGGTGCTGGCGGTTTTTCTGATCCTATTTCATGTGACGCCTCCGTTTTCCGGGATGGATCGCTTCTGGCGCTTGCGGCTCGTGGCGAGCCGGAAGCTGTCGCCGTTCAGTTCGAGGATGTGGACATGGTGCGTCAGCCGGTCGAGGAGCGCGCCGGTGAGGCGCTCTGAGCCGAACACGCTGGTCCATTCGTCGAACGGCAGGTTGCTGGTGATCAGCGTGCTGCCACGTTCGTATCGTTGGCTGAGAACCTCGAACAACAGCTCGGCGCCGACTGCGGTGAACGGCACGTAGCCAAGTTCGTCGATGATCAGGAGTTTGACGCTGGCGAGATGCTTTTGCGCGCGCCGGAGACGGCGCTCATCGCGCGCTTCCATGAGCTCATGGACGAGCGCGGCAGCGGTGGTGAACGCGACACTGTGTCCGCGCTGGCAGGCAGCGAGGCCGAGCGCCAAAGCGGTGTGCGTCTTGCCGGTTCCGGACGGCCCGAGCGCAATGACATTGCGGCGCTTCTCGATCCAGTCGCAGCGGGCCAGCTCGAGAACCAGCGCCTTGTTGAGCGAAGGCTGGGCGGCGAACTCGAACGTGTCTGGACCTGTCCCGGTTTGATTCCGGCCTTGATAGACGATTATCTATTATCAAGGAGACAGGATTATGGGTCAGAGACACGGCGAAGACTTCCAGCGTGAGGCGGTCCGGCTTTCGCTGAGCAGCGGACTTTCACGTAAGCAGGTTGCGGCAGATTTGGGCATCGGGCTTTCGACACTGGGCAAGTGGATTGCGACGCACCGAACCGAGGAGCGGTCAGATCTGCCATCGGCAGACCTTTTGAAGGAAGTCGAGCAACTGCGCCGAGAGAACCGCGTTCTGAAGGAGGAGCGGGATATCCTAAAAAAAGCGACGGCCTTCTTCGCAAGTCAGAAGTGAAGCGGTTCGCCTTCATTGATGCTTGGAAGAAGGTCTGGCCGATTGAGCAGATGTGCCGTGTGTTGAAGGTGACATCGCGGGGCTTTCGCGCCTGGCGGTCGCGTCCGATGGGCAAACGCCAGCGCAAGGACCTTGTGATCCTGGCGCATATCCGTGAGCAGCACAGTCTTGCGCTCGGTAGTTATGGCCGCCCGCGTATGACTGAAGAGCTAAAAGAACTTGGTCTTGCCGTGGGGCATCGGCGCGTTGGTCGGCTCATGAGGCAGAACGACATTCGTGTTGTGCGCACACGCAAGTTCAAGGCAACGACTGATAGTAATCATCAGTTCAACATAGCGCATAACCTGCTTGATCGAGATTTCTCTGCAAGCGCACCGAACCAGAAATGGGCCGGTGACATCTCTTACATCTGGACCCGCGAGGGATGGCTCTATCTGGCTGTCATTCTCGATCTATATTCCAGGAGGGTCATTGGTTGGGCGGTGAGCAACCGCATGAAGAAGGACCTCGCCATTCGTGCGCTTAACATGGCGATCAATTTGCGACAGCCTCCCCCCGGATGCATTCATCATACCGACAGGGGGAGCCAATATTGCAGTCATGACTATCAACAAATCCTGCGCAAGCAGGACTTTCACGCGTCGATGAGCGGGAAAGGAAATTGCTACGATAATGCAGCCGTCGAGACATTCTTCAAATCCCTGAAGGCTGAACTCATTTGGAGACACGACTGGAGCACACGCAGACAAACTGAGACCGCGCTCTTCCAGTACATCAACGGCTTCTACAACCCACGCCGACGGCAATCAGCCCTCGGATGGAAAAGCCCCTTGGCATTCGAACGAAAGGCAGCTTAACTGAGACTCAGGGTCGGAACAAAAGCGTGACAGGTCCATTTCCGCCCTCGGCCTATACGACACGCGGCGGTGTCGGCACGGTTGCCGCCGCTGAACGCGCCAAGTGGTTGATGGAAGAGGATGAGCCATCGGAGCCGGAAACGCAGGATGAAGAAGTTACCGCGTCCGCAAAAGACGAGGACGACAGCGGCGAAGCCCCCCATAGCGAAGCCGCCGAGGACGGGCGGATTGCAGCTTGAGTGCATGAACGAATGGCGCAGATGCGCCGTTCGTTTTTGTTCCCGATTGAAACGGCTGCGCGTTGGCGCTATAATTCAATCAACAAATTTGCGCTGTGGTGGTGGAGGTGAGCGCGTCCGGTGGCTTTTATGCCCAAGGAGGACGCCATGATACTTGCCATAGTTTTCGCGATTGTCGCGATTGCGCTGCTGTGCAAATTGACTTTTAATCTCATTATCTATGCGCTTCCGCTTTATGTGGGAGCAATTGCCGGTTTCGCGCTGCATTCTGGCGGAACCGGATGGTTGGCAAGCGCCGCTGCCGGAATTGCTGCCGCAATGGCCACGCTTGTTCTTGCATATTGGCTTTTGGCAGCGGCAAAATCGCCAATTGTGCAGGCGGTAATCGGTTTGGCCTTCGCGGCTCCCGCCGCTTTTGCCGCCTATCATCTGGTGCATGGTATTGTTGCATCGTCCATGCCATCGGCGATCTGGACCGTGGCTGTGTCAGCTATTGGCGCGGGCGTTTTCGGCATATTCGCCTGGACTCGCGCATTAAGCCTATCACCCACGCCTGCACCTAAACTGGCAAACATCGAATCCCTTCCTTGACAAAGTAAGGATTATTCCTTACATATCGCGCTCGAAAGGAATTCAGCATGGGCGTTGAACTGGAAAAAATCAGCACGATCACGGCCAAGGGGCAGACGACGATTCCCAAAGCGGTGCGTCAGGCACTGGGCGTCGATTTTGGCGGCCGCATTGCCTTTCATGTCGGCGATGGCGGTGTAACATTGTCCCGCGCTGACAACATTGACGATCCCGCCATCGATGCGTTTCTGGGTTTTCTGGCAAAAGACATCAAGCAGCATCCGCAAAAGATCAAGGCGCTTTCGCCCGATCTGGCAAAACGCATTGCCACGCTGACCGATGGCATATCGGTCAATCTCGATGACGAGATTGACGGCGATGTTGCGCTTTAGTCCGTTAGCGCCGCAGCGATGATAACCGTCAATGGCTGGACGCTCTATACCCATCCGCTTTTTCTGGAACAGCTGGAAAAGCTGACCAAGGCGGTAGAAAAGGCGAAAAAGAAAAATCCGAAAGATTATCAAAAATCCGCCAACGCCAAATTGCTCGCCGCCATCCGAAAACTGGCATTTGAGGATATACCGGTCGATCCGGCACGTCCCGAATACCGACAAGGCGGCACCTTGGGCGCGAAACGCAAGCACTGGTTCCGCGCCAAATTTGCCAGTGGGCGGTTTCGATTATTTTTCCGTTACAGCAGCAGCGCAAAAATCATTGTCTATGCGTGGGTCAATGACCAGAATACATTGCGAACCTATGGCTCGAAAAGCGATGCCTATGCGGTATTCACAAAAATGCTGGACAAGGACAATCCACCCGACGATTGGGATGCGCTGATGGCGGCTAGCGTCGATCTGCCAGAATCGTGATTTCCCGCGATAGTCCCACCCGAATGGTTCGGGCAGGGCAATTGCATTGACTGGCCGCTAACTAAAACGTGCATGACCTTCGTATATATTGTCAGCCATCTTCATCGGCGAACTGCCAAAATGATGGGATTGGGATGGCGGCTGGGCTGATCCGTTGAATGGCTCGGCCAGTTCATAATCATGGCGGCAGCGCCAATTTTTTCGCGGTAAAAACGGGCAGGGCGGGATATTCATCTCGCGCAAATTAGGATATCAACTGCGTTGTGGTCCGAAGTCATTCCCACATATTTAGCCGTTAGAGCGCGTTCGGACTTTGCCCGGACAGCGATATTTGCCAGCCGTCGTGCTGGGTTTGGAGCACCATCTGTTCGAGGAGGCGCTGGAGATCGTCAAGGAAGACTCAGGATACCGAAACGATGTCGAGATGACAGAGGCAGATTGGCGCGGCATTGTCACACAGTACAAGGGCATCGTCGAAGTCGAACTGGGCCGCGCATTCCCGCAGGACGTTAGCGAGCAACTCTGGGATGCGATCCGTGCAGTGTTCGATTCATGGGATTCGGACCGTGCCAAGGTCTATCGCCGTCTCAACGACATTCCCGGCGACTGGGGCACAGCTGTCAACGTCCAGGCCATGGTCTTCGGCAACATGGGCGTTACCTCGGCCACCGGTGTTGCCTTCACCCGCGATCCAGCGACCGGCGAGAAGGCTTATTACGGCGAATGGCTGGTAAATGCCCAGGGCGAGGATGTCGTCGCCGGCATCCGCACTCCGCAGTACCTGACGTTAGCTGCCCGCAAACGAGCGGGCGCCAAACCGCTTTCGATGGAAGAGGCAATGCCAGCCAGCTATGGTGAACTAGCTGCGGTGTTCGAGCTTCTTGAGAAGCACTACAGCGATATGCAGGATATTGAGTTCACCGTGGAACGCGGTAAGCTGTGGATGCTGCAGACCCGTTCCGGCAAGCGCACCGCCAAGGCTGCACTCAAGATGGCGGTCGACATGGTCGAGGAAGGCCTGATCGACGAAACTACTGCGATTCGCCGCGTCGATCCAATGGCACTCGATCAGCTGCTGCATCCGACGCTCGATCCCAAGGCACCGCGCGACTTCCTCGGCCGCGGTCTGCCTGCGTCGCCAGGCGCTGCTTCGGGCACGATCGTGCTCGATGCCGACACTGCAGAGAAGCGCGCCGAACTGGGCGAAGCGGTGATTCTCGTCCGCGTCGAAACAAGTCCCGAGGATATCCACGGCATGCATGCAGCCAAGGGAATACTCACTGCGCGCGGTGGCATGACCAGTCACGCCGCCGTGGTGGCGCGTGGAATGGGTCGTCCGTGCGTGTCGGGAGCCTCGGGCCTCTCAATCGACATGAAAACCCGTACGCTGAGGATGGGTACCCGCGAGCTGAAAGAGGGTGACCTGATCACTCTAGACGGTGCGACTGGCGAAATCATGGCCGGCATGGTGTCAACCGTGCAGCCGGAGCTGGCAGGCGATTTCGCGACCTTGATGGAATGGGCCGACAGGTATCGGTGCATGAAAGTGCGTGCCAATGCTGAAACCCCCGCAGACTGCCGCATGGCGCGCGAGTTTGGTGCCGAGGGCATTGGTCTTTGTCGCACGGAGCACATGTTCTTTGAAGCTGGGCGGATTTCTTCCGTTCGCCAGATGATCCTGGCCCAGGACGAAGCAGGTCGCCGCGCCACTCTGGAAAAGCTGTTGCCTGAACAGCGCGCTGACTTCGCTGCGATCTTCACGGTCATGGCCGGCCTACCGGTCACGATCCGCTTGCTCGACCCGCCGTTACATGAATTCCTGCCGAACCGCGACGCCGAGTTTGCTGCATTGTCTGACACCATCGGCATCGGCGTCGACACGCTCAAGCGGCGAGCGGATGAACTGCACGAGATGAACCCAATGCTGGGTCACCGGGGCTGCCGCCTCGGTATTACCTATCCCGAGATCTACGAGATGCAGGCCCGTGCCATTTTCGAGGCAGCCTGCGACGTGGCCGAAGAATCTGGCGACGCACCGGTGCCCGAGGTGATGATCCCACTGGTGGCCACGAAGAAGGAACTCGCGATCCTGAAGAAGCTCGTCGATGAAACGGCGGCGAAGGTTTTCGCAGAAAAATGCCGGACGCTCGACTATCTGGTCGGGACAATGATTGAGTTGCCGCGAGCTGCCCTGATGGCCGGAGAGATTGCGGAGGAGGCAAAGTTCTTTTCGTTCGGTACCAACGATCTGACACAAACCACTCTTGGCGTCAGCCGGGACGATGCGGCAAGGTTCCTCAATCCATATGTCGAAAAGGGCATTTTCCTTCGCGACCCATTTGTTAGCCTCGATATTGAAGGTGTTGGCCAGCTCGTCGAACTTGCTGTTCAACGCGGCCGAGCGACACGTGCCGATATCAAGCTGGGCATCTGCGGAGAGCACGGCGGTGATCCGGCTTCGATCACATTCTGTGAAAAGATAGGGCTCGACTATGTTAGCCCTTCGCCGTTTCGCGTGCCGATTGCCCGTCTTGCGGCGGCGCAGGCAGCTTTGGAGAAATGAAGGCCAGGCTTTATGACGGCGGTGAATTTTCTTCCCGTCGGTCAAAAGCTCGGCGCACGCAAGATCAACATCGTGCCGTTTGCTTAGTGGGCAGCGATCCACTGCTCGCAGGCTGCTAAGAGATGCTCAATTATGTATCGCGTGTAACGGACCGACTCCAACCTCGTTGCAACAGAGTTGCGCTTGCCACCATCAGCGCAATCATGGCCGCTGCAATGATTGGCGCATCACTCTGTGCGCCAATTCTGCGAAACAGCAGCGCGGCCAGCAAGGCCCCGAGCGTCTGACCGATCAGCCGTGACATCGACAGCATTGCTGAAGCAGCGCCGGTACGGGAGTGCGGTACGTTTGCGATCATGCTGTGGTTGTTGGGTACCTGGAAAATTCCGAAGCCAATTCCGCAAAGCGCTGTCGCGGCGATTATCATAAACGCGGAAGCATTTGGTTGCAACAATGAAAGGAAAATTGCACCGCATGCGAGGATGATCAACCCCGATGCGCACAACCAATCCGACGAATTGCGATTGACCAGACGCCCGGAGACGAAAGCTGCGATCACGATACCGAGCGGCAGCGGCACCATGAAAAGCCCTATCGCTTCAGGCTTGAAGTGAAACCGTTGCTGCAGAATGAACGGGAAGGACAAGGTGATCAGTATCATGACAACATAGGCTGAGACCGACATTGCATAGGCTGCGCGAAGATAGCCTAGCTTCAGCAGATCAAGCGGCACCATCGAATCCTGACTGGAGGACGTGCGTTTACCGAGGAACCATAAAGCCGGGATAGCGACGCCGATTTCGAGTAACGTCCACCCAGAGGCGGAATTCTGGGCCAGATCGTTCAGGGTGAGGAAAATCGCCGCAAAACCCACACAGCACAAGATGGCCGAACTATAATCGAAAGGTTTCTTTACCGAGGCGTCCGGAGGGAGTGCCCAAATCCCGAGGGCAAGCGAAAGCAGGCCGAACGGAAGACCTACTGCAAAAATGGCGTGCCAACCTGCAATCGAAAGCACCAGTCCGCCGACTGCTGGTCCGGCGGCCGAAGCAATTGAAACGGCAATGGTATTGTAGCCAATTCCACGCGAGACCAATTCGGGAGGATAAATTGTCCGAACCAATGCCCCGCTGACCACCATTACTGCCGCAGCACCGATACCTTGCACGAAGCGCGCCAAAGCGAGAACAGGGAGGCTGCCTGCGCTGATACTGCCAAAGGCTGCAAGCATGAAGAGCATGAGGCCTGCTAAATAGACCTTCTTGTAGCCAAGGATTTCGGCAGCCTTCGCCATGGGCAAAAGTGCCATCACGATGGCGATCTGATAAGCGTTGATTGCCCATACCGACTTTGCTGCTGTTACATCCAGGCCTTTAGAGATGAAAGGCAAGGCAACGTTAGCAATCGATACGTCCATTATGGTAAGAAATATGGCACTCCAGATCGAGAATGCCGCCCAGAATCGACGAGGAACCGGAAGTCCGGTTCTAGGCTGGTAGCCGTCTGTAATGCTTGACGTCGGCCCTTGGGCCGCTCCATCGTTCGAACTCATGACGCAGGTACTTGGGGTTTATTGCCCATCCTGTCGCACTCCCCATACAAAATCACGGTCCGTTCGTGTCAACCGCCTAAAGTTTACCAAACATTAGGTCGGTGTCCGTTCGTCTTTTTCAAAACCTGCTGGTTGGATTGGCTCCAGCTGGACTGGCCGGTCCACTCTGTTGCCGGGATCGACCGCAGAGTGAGCGCAGTGCCATATTACATCTTGAGAATGGCCTTGATTGCGTTTCCGGAAACTTCCGTATCCTCGACGGCCTGATTGATCTGGTCGAAGTCGTAGAACGTGCAAAGCTTTTCGAACGGGAACAGACCAGCTTCACGCATCGCAATCAGTTGCGGGATAAAGACTTGTGGCGTGCTCGAACCTTCGACCACACCGCGCAATTTGCGGCCGAATAGCATATTGTTCATGTCGAGAGAGAATTCAGTCCCCAGCTTTGCCCCCCCGACTACAGCGGTTTCCCCCATGGTATGTGTACTGTCTACCGCGCTGCGCAGAACTTGAGGAATGGCGGTGGTATCTATCGCATAGTCCGCGCCGCCCCCCGTTAGGGCAATGATCGTTTCTTGGGCATTGGTGTTCGTGGCATCGATAATATCGGTTGCACCAAGCTCACGGGCCAGCTGTAGACGCGTGGGATTGCGATCGACGGCGATAATCTTGAGGCAACCGGAAGCCTTTGCCGCCATCACCGCGCTGAGACCAACCGACCCGACGCCGAAGATTGCGATCGACGAGCCCGGGGCAGGCTGCAATGCATTGAGCACGGTGCCCGCGCCGGTCTGAATTCCGCAGCCCAGTGGGCCGAGAAGCTCTATCGGCGCATCATCTGCGACCTTGATGCAGTTGTTTTCTGTTGCGATCGAGTAGGTCGCGAATGAAGACTGGCCGAAGAAGCACGCATTCACCTCTTCTCCGTTACGCCTGATCGGGGTCGAGCCATCGAGCCTGCGGCCCATGAAATTGAGCGGGAAAAGGCTCGGGCAATAGGCCTGATGCCCCTTCATGCATGATGGGCAAGTTCCGCAATAGCTGAATGATAACACCACCTTGTCGCCAGGCTTGACCGTGGTGACGCCGCGCCCGACCTTTTCGACAACGCCCGAACCTTCATGTCCTAGAACCGCGGGAAGCGGGGTCGGGTAATACTGGTCGCGGACCGTAAGATCGGTGTGACACATGCCCGCAGCCGCAATCTTGACGAGTACTTCACCGTCACGGGGCTCTTCAATATCTACGTTATCCAGGACAAATTTCCCGCCCTGGCTTTCGATGATCGCGGCATAGGCTTGCATATTAACTCTCCTTTTATTGCGCTCTCAAGCGCTCGATTAACAGAAAAAATACAGGTTCTTGTCTTGCGTTACCCTGGCATCAATGTTCAGTTTGCGACGGAACACCTGGAAGTCATCGCCGACCCGGCGCAGCTTATCCTCACGCCCCAGCGTGTGAACGGTCATTTCAAGTTGGCGGCGGTTGCGATAGACGACCACGTTTGAATAAACGTCGAACTCGCCATCGCCCGCATCGAAAGCTTCGACGTTGCTGACCATGTACCGGATCTTGGACGGCGGATCCTCCATCCATACGGTGCCGGAATAAAGCCGCTCTACGCGTTGCTTGAGCTCGCCGTAATCGTCATTATAGATCGCTGCATCGTGGGGAGTGGGGTCGGGGCGTCGGTCCCGTATAAAGCGCTGTTCGTATATTGGCATCCAGTAATGGATGTCCTCAGCGACCATTTCCTTGAGCCATTCACGGTATTGCCCGGTCTGCCACAACCGGACTTCGGTGCGGTAATGCGCTTCGATGGCAAAATGCACATCTTGGGCCACTGAAATCTGCTTAACTGACATAAGTTCTCCGGTTTTCGGAACGTTTGGTGTAGAATTTTGTCTACTACTCGGCCGCTTCGATCTTGTCGGCCCAGTAATCGCGATTTGTGAAAACCGAATCCCAGTTGTCGTCATTTGCCTTCACCGCTGCCCAGTCGGGTGCGTCCAGCATTTCCTTCCAGAAACGATAGAAACCGCGATGGGATGTTTCCCCGATGAAACTGGACCCAACGATCCCCGGATAGACAGGGTGTGGTCCTTCAAAACCAACGCCCATGCTGGAATCCATTCGACCATCACGGGTTATGTTTCCGCGGTTGACATGGGTAGCCGAAGACATGTTCTCGCCATCGTCGCTTTCCAACGTTCCGGCCGTCCCAAAACTCCGGGTGGCTTCGCGCTGGATCATGCTCTTCGTTGCAGCGTCGGCGTCACGCGGCACCATCGTGTAGGTCCACACTTCAATCTCGTGCGGACCACGCGGATGCCAGACCTTGAACGTATTGGTTCCGTAAAGGAACGAGCAGCTCGGGAAGATCGAGCAGTTCCAGTGGCCAACATAAAGTTCTTCACGCTCCGGTCCGAACTTTCGGCCAACTTCAGCGCGGGTGTCGGCAAGGTATTTTGCCCAGCCATCGCGCTTGACGTGGATCGCCGCGGCGGCGTTGTTGATCACTCCGAAGCCGTGCCCGTGCCGGGTCGTGAACTGAAAGCCGAGTTCTTCGAAGGGCATGTCCGCCCGGTTCCCGGCCAGACCGGCAAGTTCGCCGCCGATCTGGCCCAAGGCGCCGGCGTGGGTCCAGCCGACATGGTAGCCATCGCCGACGAAATTCTCAGTCGGCACCTTCCAATTGCAGGCCAGAATACTTTTCATCGGCGGGCCCAGCAGCTCCAGCCCGCCTCCGGCACCTTCCCAGATCGTATCGAGGTACCAACGGAATTCGCCCAGATATTCCTCCAGACTTGGCGCGTCGGCATCGCCGCAGCCGAAAATGAAGCCTTTGTACGTCTCTACCCGAACGTGCTTGGCGCCCAGCTTCGCCTTGTCGAGCTGGCCATGATAGCACCGCGTTTCGAGCGGGACATCGACCAGACGGCCGTCCTGACCGTAAACCCAGCCGTGGTAGTTGCAGACGAACGCCTTGGCATTGCCGCTGTCGGCATGGCAAATCTGGTTGCCCCGGTGCGTGCACGAATTGATGAACGCCCGGAATGACCCATCTTGCTGATGCGACAGAATGACCTTGTCTTCAGCCATATAGGTGGTGATAAAATCACCGGGCTTGGGGAGGAGTGACTCGTGACCAAGAAACAACCACGAACGCCCAAAAACCCTTTCAAGTTCGAGGTTGTAAACATCTTTGTCCCAGAAAATTTCACGCGATTGACTCGATTCGACATTGTCGACGAGGTGGGCATCTTCGGTCATAATTCCCTCCGTAAAGCTCATTTGGCTTGCACCAGTCAGGTCCAGCCATTATAGGCAACGCGATGCACCATCTGCGAAAAATGAGTGTTCAGCAAGCATCTTTTGTTCAACGAGGTGCAGTTTTTTGAGCGCCTTTGTCCGACATCTCGCCGGTTGGCGCAGTGTTGGGCCAGCGATCTGGGCCTCGCCCACCTTGCTGCTTTGTGTTGCATCTTTATGCTGGGCTCTGAACCCTATTATCGGCCGTGCGGTGCGCGACCTGGTGTCTCCTTCGTCGCTTGCATTCTGGCGGTGGGCGGTCGCCTTTTTGTGTGTGCTGCCGTTCGCTTGGCGACATCTCAAAGCCGACCGCCAGACCCTTCGCGATTCCTGGCTGTTTCTCACTTTGCTCGGCTTCTTCGGCGTGGGGTTCTTCAGCTATATCGTCTATTGCGGCCTGCAATATACCACCGCCACTAACAGCCTACTGTTGCAATCCATCATGCCTATACTGACATTGGTTATGCCGGCGGTTCTATTCGGTGAACGACTTCGGCCTGTTCTTGCTCTAAGTGCCGTACTGTCGTTTGCGGGGATCATGTGGATCGTAACCAAGGGACATCCCCTCGATCTGCGGGGTAGCGCATTAAATATCGGGGACGTGCTTTCCGTCACGGGCGTATTCCTCTACTCGGTCTATGCCACATTCCTTCGCAAAGTTCCGGCCTTACACCCCCTTACCCTGCTTGCCGCGCTTTTCGCGATCGGCATGGGATCGATGGCAGTGCCCTACGCCGCTAATCTTGCAAGCAACGGTCCGTCGATGCCGCCGGTCGAAGTGGTGGCGGCAATCCTTTATGTCGGAGTTTTTCCGTCGCTCGTCGCCTATGGCCTTTTCAATCGCGCGGTGGTGCTTATCGGCTCGGCCCGTTCCGGGATATATATGAACTTGCCGCCGGTTTTTGGGGTGGCCCTCGCAGTACCACTCCTTGGCGAAAAGCTTGCTCTTTATCATTTGGTCGGTGCCGTCATAATCATCATCGCGATCGCCATTTCACGCGAGCGGCGCGCCGGTACCGTTGATGGAGCAAACCAGGAAGTTTGAAGCTATGATCGCAGGAGAGTACCCTCAGAGGGATCGGGATCGCGGCCAACCCTCAAAATTTTCGGGTACAGGCTGCGGCAGCGACCAAATCGTTCGCAGAACCCCGACTTATTGGTGACGAACCCAAAGGGTGTGGTTGCGACGGGCTACTCAACACTTGCCACAACCGGCTGGCACTGCCTGCCCTCGCAGTGGCTTTGCCGTACCAGAAGGTCCCATGCACATAGATGATGAGAAACCGAATGTCATGTTGACCGCCTCGTGGATGTTCTATGTTGTGGGGGCTATTACCTGCAGGCCGTTGGTCTATGATGCGTTCGAAGTTTCGTCAGATGGCATCGAGCAGGTCATCTTGCTGCAGCGCGACCGGCCGATCTGCGAGGACGATCCGAAACTCAAACCGAAAGAGTAATTAATTGGGCGGAACGCAAGGTGCTATCGATCAGGCCCAGAAATCGGAAATGCGGTCGGGTATCGCCTATGCAACTATCGCCTATTTGATCTATGGGGCCTGCCGATCTACATGAAGCAGTTGCAGGCGATCCCTACGGGGTAGATTATGGCACATCGCGTAATCTGGTCGGTTGTTTTGCTGGCGATTATCGTAAGTCTTCTCCGGCGCTGGGATACGCTTCGCCAGACAATTAGTCTGCGATCGGTCGGCCTTTTCGCCGTGACGGCTTTGCTAATCGGCACCAACTGGTTGGTATATATCTGGGCCGTCCTGCAAAATCACGTGCTCGAAACCAGCCTGGGGTTCTTCGTCACACCCCTAATGACCGTTTTACTCGGTGTGGTGGGCCTGGGCGAACGATTGAACCGGCTCCAAGCTATTGCGGTAGGACTTGCCGCGCTGGGGGTTTTGGTGTTCGCGATCGGGAAGGGCGGAAGCTTGTGGATTGCGATGGCTCTAGCGGCAACCTTTAGCACGGCGGGCCTGATCCGTAAAATTGTGCCATTGGACCCGCTCTGCGGGCTCCTGATTGAAACATCTCTCCTGGCTCCGATGGCGATAGCCTGGCTTTGGCTGACTTCTTATCACGGGCAGCCGGTTTTCGGCACCGACGCAGTCGACAACGTTTTTCTTGTTTTAACGGGGGTTGTGACGGCCGTCCCGTTGTTGCTCTTTTCGATCGCCGTCAAGAAGATGCCGTACTCGCTTGCAGGACAATTCCAATACATCGGCCCTTCGCTCCAGTTCCTGCAGGCGGTTCTGCTATTCCAAGAGCCTTTCGGACTGTTTCACGTGTTCACGTTCGGATGCATCTGGGTTGGCTTGGCCTTTTTCATTTTCGACGCTTTGCGTGGACGGCGCGGATTGGGGGTCTGATAGAAAAGAAAGGGCACGGGAAAAAATTTCGTCACCGATGCACTCCTGCATAAAGCCGTTGTGAAACCCGAAAAAGGAGAGCGGACAGATTTGACACCGCCCGCTCTGGAAATTCAACTGGATTGATCAATCGCGCTTAGAACTGATCGGCGATCATGGTCGCCTGATCGAGCGAAGGGCTGTGAAGCTATCGCTTCGCAGCATATTTGGACCGCCAGTGTCAGAACCGAACCTCGAACGAAACACCCACCTTGCGCGGCTGTTCGTAGAATCCATCTGTACTGAAACCGCCCGGCCGAATTGTCTGCAGAACCTTTTCATTGGTCAGATTGGTCACCCATAAGCTTGCCTTCCAGGCTCCGCTGTCGGGGGTCCAGAAAACCGAGGCATTTGTCAGCTTGTAGGAAGGTTGCGAGAAATTGTTCAGGAAGTCATAATATACACGCGAACTCCATGAAAGGTTTGCGCCTGCTCCGAAAGTCCCTCCGCCCAAGGCAGTGGTATAATCCGCTCCAAGGTTGCCCGACCACTTCGGCGCGCGAGTCAGTACTTGGCCCGAGGCATCGACGGTGACAACGGTGTTGCCGCCAGTCGGTCGCGGAATGAAGCCCTGGGCTGCGGTGAAATCCTGATACCGGGCATGTATGTAGGCGACGGCGGCACGTAGCCGTTCGGGGATGGGATCGTCCGCGAGCGCAAATGTTGGTGGCTTCATCTTTGGGCGCTCAACCCAGTTGATGGGCGAGCCGCACGACAAGAGATTTTGCCTGCCTCGTCAGCCCTTTGGCGCAGGAGCATCGCATTTGGTGGCCACACGCATTTCGAAATAAATTACATGACACGTGATTTGACGGCCATCGATGGATCTGGGCACTAGCTTTGCATGACTGGCCATTTTGGCCTCATCGTCAATTCGACAACAAGGGCGACGGGCAATCGCACGGTTGCTCCGGAATTATTGTAAATCGAACCCGATTTCTTCTGGAACCCCGGGCGCAGGTCGGTCTGATACCATACGGACACCGTCGATGACGATCGGGCTGGCCACTCCGGGACGTCCTGCACGTTCAATCGCCATGCCGCGCGCAATGACTTGCGGGTTGGCGAATACCTGGTCCAGCTCGTTGATCGGGCCGGCCGAAATTCCTGCATTTTCGAGTTGCTCGAAGAGCTCGTCCCGGTTCCATTGTATCGTTATCTCTTCGATGGCCTTGATCAACTCTACCCGATTGCGAATCCGCTCGGGATTGGTGCTGAAGCGTTCGTCCCGGTCGAGCGCAATATTCAGCACGCGGCAAAGGGCGGCGAACTGGCCGTCGTTGCCAACCGCGATGATCAGATCTCCATCGCGGGTCGGGAAGGCCTGATAGGGTGCCAGATTGGCATGGCCGTTGCCGACCCGGCGCGGCACCACCCCTGAGGTCATCCAGTTCAGCGCCTGATTGCCCATCACACTAACCTGGGTATCGAGCAGCGCCATGTCGATATGTGCACCGACATCTGTTTCACGCCGGTGGTTGAGCGCTGCCAGCACTGCCACCGCGCTGTAGACCCCGGTAAACAGGTCGGCAGCCGCAATGCCGGCCTTTTGCGGTTCGCGCTGCGGTTCCCCAGTCATCGACATAAGTCCGCCCATGGCTTGCGCGATATAGTCGTATCCGGGACGGTGAGCATAAGGCCCGGTCTGTCCGAAGCCGGTGATCGAGCAGGTGATAAGGCGCGGGTTGATCCGCGATAAGGCCGCATGGTCAAGCCCGTATTTGGTTAGTCCACCCACCTTGTAGTTCTCGATCATGATGTCGGCGTTTGCCGCAAGACTGCGAACGATATCCTGACCTGCTGGCGTCGCGATATCGAGCGCGATGGACCGCTTTCCCCGGTTGGCCGAATGATAATAAGCCGCGCCCAGGTTTTCGCCCGTATCCGACATGACAAAAGGCGGGCCCCAGTGGCGGGTGTCGTCGCCACTGCCGGGGCGCTCTATCTTGATAACTTCGGCACCGAGATCGGCCAGCAATTGCCCGCACCATGGCCCGGCCAGGATTCGCGCAAGTTCGAGAACCTTGATACCGCTCAGTGGCTTGGTCGATGCCTCCGTTTGCGCAGGCCCCCAGTCACACTGCGTCATTTTGTACCGTTACCCGCTGCATTGATGCGATTGTGCCAGTCCCGCGCCATTTCTCCCGCAGCCTTGGCGAGCGTAAAGGAATCTATGCCAACCGCGAGGAAGCGAGCACCTCCGTCCAGATATTGTTGCACCAGGCGTTCGTCCCGTGACAGGATACCGCAGGGGGTTCCAGTGGCGCGGATACGGGCGAGGGCCTCTCCCGTCACTTGGGCAAGCGCCGCTGCATTGGCGGGGCCGAGCAGACCGAGCGATGCCGCGAGGTCGGCAGGTCCGACAAACAGGGCATTGATGCCATCGACCGCGGCGATAGCCTCCAGATTGTCGAGCGCTTCGGCGGTCTCGATCTGGGCGATGATGCATAGGCGCTCGTTGGCTTCTGCCACGTAAGCGGGATAGCGACCCCAGCGTGCGGCGCGGGCGCCGCCGATACCGCGATCACCCGCCGGCGGATAGCGCGATGCCTTGACGATCGCCGCTGCCTGCTGTGCGGTATCTACCATCGGCACCATGATTGTCTGGGCACCAAGATCGAGAATCTGGCGGATCGTCACCGGATCGTGGCCCGGAACGCGCACGATTGCAGAACAGGCTGGAACGGTATCGACCGCGCGCAGCTGGTTGGCAATCCCGGGCAGGGTCTGGGCACCGTGTTCGCCATCGATCAGTACCCAGTCATAGCCCAGGCCAGAGCAAATTTCAGCGATGTCCGGACTGGCGAGCGCCAACCAGAACCCAAGCTGCGGCGGCCCGTCGCCGAGCCCGTCCTTGAAACGATTTTGCTTTGTTTTCATGGTCTTGCCCTTAGAAGAACCGGAAACCGATAGCGCCCAGCGGCCCGAAATCGGCGTTGAAAACGTCACCCCGCCGGACTTCCACGGGACGAGTGAATGACCCGCCCAGCACGATTTCGCCCGCCTCGAGTGTCTGGCCCCACGGAGACAGCCGGTTGGCCAGCCACGCCACACCGTTTGCCGGATTGTTGAGTACACCTGCTGCCACGCCCGTTTCCTCGATCACGCCGTTGCGGGTCAGTAGCGCACTGACCCAGCGCATATCGATCTTGTCAGGCCGCATCGGCAAGCCGCCGACGATGATCCCGGCATTGGCCGCATTGTCACTGATTGTGTCCTGCACCTTGCGGCGCGCGCCGGTTTCGGGATCGACAGGAAACGTGCGGCTGTCGATAATCTCGACCGCCGGTATCACATAGTCGGTCGCCCTGAGGACGTCAAAAATGGTCGTACCCGGCCCTTCGATCCGTTTGCCCAGCATGAAAGCAAGCTCAACCTCAACTTTGGGCGTGATGAACTGGTCGAAAGGCACGTCGCTCCCCTGCTCGAACACCATATCGTCGAGCAAAGTCCCGTAATCGGGTTCGGTAATCCCGGCAGATTGCTGCATTGCGCGCGAGGTCAAACCAATCTTGTGCCCAACGATTTTTCTCCCCGAAGCGAGCTTGAGATCGACCCATTTTTTGCTGATGCGGTAGCCATCAGCGATCGACATTTCCGGTCGGCGCGCGGTGAACTGGCGGATTTGCTGACGAGACTGCTCGGCCTGGTCGAGCTCGGCCGCAAACGCTGCTATATCTTCTTCGCTAAGGCCCGCCGCCGACTCTGCGAGTCCACCGCCATCCTGGTCCATAAATCGCTCCTCACTCATAGCCAATTTTGGAAGAATGCATTGCACAATTATGAACGGCCGTATATAGGCATGTCGCAAAGAGCTGGCCGGTCATGGCAGAAACATTTGGTTTACAGAGGAGAGACAGGATGCAAGGCGACACGAGCGTAAGGGAAGAGAAGATCACGGGGCGTGGGCTGACTTCGCACACATTGCTGGCAGGCGACCCAAGTAAACCGGCTATTTTGCTGCTTCACGGGGCAGGTCCTGGAGCACACGCCGGGTCCAACTGGTTGCATCTGATGCCAGATCTTGCAGAAAACTTCTTCGTGATCGCACCTGACCTGATCGGTTTCGGGCAGTCGGTCATTCCCGATCCTTGGCCCGACAACGTCATGGCGTGGATTGGCACACGTGTCGAACAGTGCTTTGGTCTTCTCGATGCGCTGGGGATCGAGAAAGCCCACGTCGTCGGCAATTCGATGGGAGGTGCGCTCACCCTGCAGATGATGAGCGAAGAGCCTGAGCGGCTTGACCGCGTGGTACTGATGGGCTCGATCGGCGCCCCTGGCCCGCGGACACCCGAACTTATCCGCCTGCTGTCGTTCTATGCCGACCCGCGGCCGTCGCGCTACCGCCAGCTGATGCACAGTTTCGCCTATGATGCTGACAAATTTGAAGGCATGGAAGAGATCGTTAACAACCGTTATAAGATAGCGACTGATCCCGAGATCATGAAGACTGCGGTCAAGATGATCGATTCGATGAAGCAGGGAATGGAAGGGCTGAACATGCCCCCGTCCATCCTGTGCAAGCTGCCTCATAAGGTGCTGATCTTCCACGGCAGGCAGGACCGCATCGTTCCTCTCGACACGAGCCTTTACCTGATCGAGCACCTGCAGCACGCCGAACTCTATGTGCTCGACCGCTCCGGCCATTGGTCGCAGCTTGAGCGTTGGGATGTCATGCGTCCGATGATGGAAATCCATTTCGGCGCGCGTAGTTTCTGATGCTTCCGGCATTCCTGCACTCGGTGCACTGGTAGGCGCAATGCTCTACGTCCATCTGCCTGCTCCGGTGTGGGAATGACCAAGCTGGATCAGACTGCCGCTTCTGCATTTTGGCAGTTCTCGCTGGATGTATACGCCAGGCCGCAAGTGGCTGAATTGTGCTTGGCCTTGCAGGATGAGCACAATTTCGATGTCAACGCGGTGCTTTTTTGCCTCTGGTCCGCACAGCGCTCAGCTGCGGCGCTCAATCAGTCTGAGATCGGCGAGGTTCTGCTCAGAATTGCACCGATTAATGAAAATCTGGTTCACCCGGTGCGAGGTGCCCGACGCTGGGTGCGTCGATACATCGACAAAGTAACGGACTCGGAGGAAGCACCCGAACTGACGGCGCTTTACGCAGCGTTGAAGGCAGTTGAGCTGAAATCAGAGGGTCAGGTCCAGTCGGCGTTAATCGATCTTTTGCGGCCAGCCTCCGTGGATCATCAAACCTCGCCGGAAAGCGCGGCACATGCAAGCCTCGAAATCTACCGCCGGGCGATTGCCGCTCACGAAGCGGCTACTATCTTGCTGACGCAGCTGGTCGTCAGGGCGTTCGCGCCCGATGCGGAGCCGAAGATTTCGCAGACCTGAAAAAGTCGAAACTTCCCTCGATCTCAAAGTCGTTATGTTCGGGCTGGCCGAAGGGCATTTCTCGATGAGGTCGTGCCTAAAAGTCGAATGCAGTTAGTCGAACGCGAGATCGGTACGTACGATCCGCGAGGGTAGCCTGAACGTCACATCGAATACTGATCGCCCTTCTACAACCCCTCGGAGATACAGGCGCGTGTACCTACCAAGCATTTGGGCCAAAAAGGGTTTAGGTAATCATTGCTCGTAGGTCATGCCGCTCTGGCGATCAAGCCAAGGTCCGCGCCGTACCAGATAGAGCGGGAAGGCAAAACAGGTACCAAGAATTGAAAAAAGGGCGAACGCAACGCCCGTGCGGGTTCCCAGACAAAATGCGCCGGGGTTCTGCAATGACCCAGCCTAGGAACACGCCCCAGATGTAACGGACGATTTTGTAGTGTTCCTAGTCGGCTTTATATTCGTTTCTGCTTGGCCGGTTTCCTGGATGATTGTCCTGAGGCGGGGTTCTTTTCTCTCGGTTGGTCAAGCGCCTGCTATCGCGGTAAGATCGCAGGACTAGGGTCCCTCAAGGATAAACGCCGTGCTGGAGGAAGCTGCAAGCCTCATGGGGGCCAGTTTCTGATATTCGTCGGACCGATACCAGTCCTGAGCCTGCTTGAGGGTTTCAAACCGGATTATGACCGCCCCGTTTGGAGGCGATCCTTCCAGTATTTCGGCCACGACCGGCCCGGCCATGAAAGAAACGCCCTGCTCCGCAAGGAGTTCTCTTGCCTGTTCCTTATACTGGTTCATCAGCGTCGGATCCGAAATCGCACCTGTCACAACTACGACGTAGGCAGCCATATTATTTTCTCCTTGTCAAAGGGGTTCGGCCGTATTGCCTGCTATGCTGTTTCTGATGATCGAAGCCAACTATGGCAATTGGACCTTGAAGGCGGACATGCCGTAGAGGTCATACATCTCCTGCCAAAAATTGGTTGCGTGAACTGGCGGAGGAGAGTATTTCATCCAATAGTTTGGGACTGCTACGCCTAAAATTGTGCTTGCTCCGGTTGATTATCTCGCTACTGCTTACGCCATCGCCCAGCGAGTAAAGGGCTCCTTAACACAGCCCCTTGCTTAAGCCGCGCTGATGCGCAGCAATGTTGCTCGACTCTTTTCCCAGTTTGGAGGAAAGCAGGTGAAATCACTGATTGCAGCCACAAATGTCAAATTGGATGATCATGGATTACGAGAAAAAAAGGCAATTGAAACCTCGGTAAAAGGATCTGAGGAAAATTATAATCCAAGAAAATCAATCCAATCGGTCGAAATCGGGGTACGAGTTCTGTTGGCATTGGTGAAGACCGGTGAAGGGGAGGGGGCTTATCTGCGGGAAGTGGCAGACAATTCGGGTCTGTCTCGCAGCCAAGCCCATCGCTATTTGCTCTCTTATGTTAACACCGGAGTAGTCGCGCAAGACCAAAAGACCGGACAATATTCTTTGGGGAGCCTCATGGTACGCTTGGGTTTGGCGGCGATAGCACGACTCGACACTGTACGGATAGCAACCGAGCACTTGGATACTCTACTGGTGGAGATGAAAACTACAGGTTTGCTGTCCGTGTGGGGCGATTACGGGCCCACGGTCATTCGTTGGATCGATGGTGGAATGCCGCTGTTCACATCGCTGCACACGGGATCGGTCTTGCCATTGCAGACGTCATCGACCGGCATACTCTACCTAGCGCATTGTCCCCCTGAACAGACTAGGGAACGGATCGACAAGGAGCGTGCTGAAGGGATTGTCGTCGATGACGTCGAACTTGCCGCCCTGATTGACGAGGCCAGGCGGGTGGGTTTCACGCGGAGCTACGGGACCGTCGTGCCGGGCCTATCGGCGGCATCAGTGCCAGTCCTGGATTCGCAAGATCGCTTGGTCGCGACAATGAGCGTTCTATCCCGCTCAGAACAGAAAGCGTTTTTCAGCAAGGCCAAGATTGAGAGATTGATCGAAGTAGCGCACAGCGCAAGTAGGGCGATCGGCTGGCGGGGCTAGCCTCGATGGCTTAGGTCATTGGGCATGGGGCACATAATACAGGCAGTCGACCCAAAAAAGGAAAGGAAAAGACAGCCGGTTGGTTCAAAACCGCATCGCGGGACATAGCATCCACGCGGGCCAACCTTCGATGAAAATCAACATCCTGACGACCGATATCGGCGGCACCATCACGACCGATGGCCTGACAAGGGCAATTCTGAGCAAATTTCCGCTTGGGCTCATACTAGAGCGTTTTGATCGCAACGAGAGTCGATTTGGGATTCCCAAATCGGTCGAAGTCTGATTCGATTCCTTCTGTCGGAGCGACTGGAGGAGGGTATGGGAAAGCCTTTGGATACGGATCTGCGCCGCCGCGTGGTTGCGGCGATCGAGGATGGTATGTCGACGGGTGCGGCGGCTGAGCGGTTTGCGGTCAGCAAATCCCTTATTTTTCTACTACTTAATTACAAATAGAATAGTAACCGTCCGGCGTTGACGCCCTTGACCTGATCAGGCTTTCCAGTTCCAGGGCAGCAGCTCATGGATTTGGGTGATCTTGTGGTCAGCGATCCGGGAAAGGACATCGCAGAGCCAGGCTTGTGGATCGACGTCATTGAGCCTGGCGGTCTCGATGAGAGTGTAGGCGATGGCAGCGGCATGTCCTCCGCCCTCGGAGCCTGCAAACAGCCAGTTTTTACGCCCGATAGCCAGGCCCCGCATGCCGCGCTCGGCGGCATTGTTGTCGATCTCCAGGTGGCCATTCGAGAGATAGACCTCGAGCCTTGGCATGCGTGTCAGGGCATAGCGGATGGCCTTTGCCAGGTCTGACTTGCCGGAGATCTTTGGCAGTTCAGATTGCAGCCAGCTGATCAGGTCATCGAACACCGGCCGGGCTTTTGCCTGGCGTATTTCAACACGTGTGTCTGGCGGCTGGCCGCGGGCTTCGGCTTCGACCGCGTA
>NZ_LADU01000093.1 GCF_000961795.1 Hyphomonas sp. BRH_c22 | reverse complement strand
CGTGCGGGTCCACCCGGCCGCCGGGGAACACGTACTTGTCCGGCATGAAGCTGTGCCCGCCGGAGCGCTTGCCGAGCAGGACGCGCGGCGCGGGGCCGTCGCGGCGGACCAGGATCAGCGTGGCGGCATCCTTCGGACGTGGGCTGGGCTGGCTGGTCAGGACGACGTCGCCATCATCCTCCTTGTCATAGGCAGATTTCAGACCCGGCAGGCGCGTGTTCATCTCTTTGGTCCCTTGGCGCGGCTTGTTCTCTTGTGCTTGGGGAGCGTCTTCTTGTTGAACTTTGGCTTGCCGGAACGCGGCGGTCCACCCTTACGGCGGGGAACGTGGCCAAGATCCATGTTGCGCCGCTGTTCCTTGCGACCTTCCGGAGCGGGCATCGGATCGGACAGCATCTGCAGCAGCAGGCCGCCCTGCAGGGGCGTGACTTCCTTCAGCTTGACCCGGACGGTCTGGCCGAGGCTGTAGGTTTCGCCGCTGCCGCGGGCATAGAGCGCCATAGCGGCTTCGTCCTGGACCCAGTAATCGTTCGAGATCGAGGAGATCGGGATGAATCCGTCAGCGCCGATGCCGGCGAGCTGGACGAACAGGCCGGACCCGGTGACGCCGGTAATGCGGCCCTCGAATTCGGCGCCGACGCGGTCTTTCAGGAAGATCGCGAGATAGCGGTCAGTGGCTTCGCGCTCGGCAGCCATCGAGCGGCGCTCTGTATCGGAAATGTGCTGGGCGGTCTGTTCCAGCTGCGAGGCGGCTTCCTTGCTGAGGCCGTCGGGGCCGAGCTTCAGCGACGAGATCAGGGCGCGGTGGACGATCGTGTCGGCATAGCGGCGGATCGGCGAGGTGAAGTGCGCATAGCGCACGAGGTTGAGGCCGAAATGGCCAAGGTTTTCCTCGCTATAGATGGCCTGGGCCTGTGTGCGCAGGATCATCTGGGTGACCATCTGGTCGTATTCGCCGTCCTTCAGTTCGCCGATCAGCTTGTTGAACCTGTGCGTCTGGGGCCGTTCACCGATCGACCATTTCAGTTCGATGGTCTGCAGGAATTCGGCAAAGGCCGCGATCTTGGCATCGGTCGGCGTGTCGTGGACGCGGTAGATGAGCGGGCTTTTCTGGCGCTCCAGCGTTTCGGCCGCGGCGACATTGGCCTGGATCATCATTTCCTCGATCAGGCGGTGGGCCTCGAGGCGTTCCTTGGTGTAGATGCCGTCAATCTCGCCATTTTCCTTGAACTGGATACGGCGCTCGGGAAGGTCGAGATCGAGCGGTGCGCGCTTGTCGCGCGCCTTGGCGAGGGCGGCATAGGCGCCCCATAGCGGCTTGAGCACGTCTTCCAGCAATTCGCCGGCCTTGCCGCCGGGCTTGCCGTCAATGGCGGCCTGGGCCTCCTCGTAGGACAGCTTGGCAGCCGATTTCATCATGCCGCGAATGAAGCGGTGGGAACGTTTGTGGCCATCGGTGCCGAAGATCATCTCGACGGCCAGCGTGCGGCGCAGTTCGCCTTCCTTCAGCGAGCATTCGTCGGCCGATAGCTCGAAGGGCAGCATGGGCACGACGCGGTCGGGGAAATAGGTGGAGTTGCCGCGCTTGAGCGCTTCCTTGTCGAGGGGCGAGCCCTCGGTGACATAGGCAGCGACATCGGCAATCGCGACGATCACGCGCCAGCCATCATCCAGCTTTTCGGCATAGACGGCATCATCATGGTCGCGCGCATCGTGCGGGTCGATGGTGATGAGGGGGATCTGGGTGAGGTCTTCGCGTTCGCTGGGTGCCGGGTTCGGGTTGCGCGCCTGTTCGAGGGCGGCTTCCGGGAATTCGGTGGGGATGTCGTGGGCATGGATGGCGAGGAGGCTGGCCGAGCGCGGATCGGAAATGTGGCCGATGATCTCGGTGATCTCGCCAAGCGCCGGGCCATAATGGCGCCGGCCCTGGGGCTTGGGTTCGGCGATCACGAGGTCGCCATCCTTGGCGCCGAGCGTGTCGGCGTCCTGGATCACGAATTCGCGGCGTTCCTTGCGGCTGGCGGGCGAGACCTTGCCGCCGCGCGGGCCGGTGGAATAGAGGCCGATCAGGCGGTCGGAGAGGCGTTTTTCAAAGATCGTGATGGAACGGGCGCGCCATTCGCCGTCGCGTTCGCTGATCTTGCAGAGGGCCCGGTCGCCGATTCCGGGGGCTTTCGCCTTCGGCTTGCCCGACGGGCCGGCATAGATGATGTCGGGACCGAACGGGCCATTGTCGCCGATGGACTTGCCGATCAGGTCGCCCTGCTTGTCGACATGGGTGAACTCGACGACGCCGGTGGGCGGCGGCCGGTCGGCCTGGGCCCAGGCGCGTTTGCCGGTACGCTCAAGCGCGCCTTCGGCTTCGAGTTCCTTGAGGATGGCGCGCAGAACATTGCGTTCCTCGCCCTTGACCCGGAGGCCCTTGGCGATGGCTTGCTTCGTGGTGGCGGTGGGGTTGTCCCGAATGTAATCGAGGACAGTCTGTTTATCTGGAAATGTCATGTGTGTGGATATAGGGGATTCTCAAAGGAAAGGCTTGTGGGAAATGCCTGCGCGCCGTCCTCGTAGAAATGGGCCAGCTGTGCGTAGACACGGGGAAAATGGTACCGCAGCATGTCCGGTTGCTCGAAATAGGCTTCCGTTGTGCATGCGAAAAATTCGGCGTGACTTGTCGCAGCGGCGGGATCGATGGGCGTTGGGACGCCATAGTCCAGTCGTGCGCAGAGGACGTCGCGTTCCTCCTCCATCACTTTGGCCCATGTGGCGTGGCATTGGGTGGAAAGCAAGGCCGGTGTGCTGTTGGCGCGCATATTGTGGCTGTCTAGCCGGTGGGCGAATTCGTGCATCACGCGTGTGATGCCTGCGGCGGATGTGGCGCCATCCTGACTGATTTCGGCCCAGTCGATGTCTATGTGGCCCCACCGGAACTGGCGTGCCTTGCCGCCCGGCCGCGGATCAATGCCGTTGGCATGGATGACGATGCGCAGGCCGATATGGAAGCGGTCCTGCTGCCGGTTCAGCAAGAGGAGGCAGGCATGGGATGCAACCCTGAGGGGAGCTTCCGGCGTGGGATCCTTCACGCTGGCATCGCGGAATTCGACATCGTGCAGGAATTGCCGGACGAGCCGGTTCAGCCTTTTCTGCCGCGATAACGACAGTTTTTCCACGAGCGGGAGGACCGCCCTGATCTGAGTGCCGAGTTGTGCTTGTCCGCCCATCAAGCGGGGCTATACAATCACTGGATTAAAAAGTCTCCTAGAAAGAGAAATTTACCGGATTGTATCTTCCAGGGCTAGGGGGTCGACGGGCGTCAGCGCGAACGATCCCGCCTGCTGGCCCCATGTGCCGGTGAGGATTTCGTAGTGTAGGTGGCGGGGGATGCGGTAGGCCGCCGTGTTGCCCATCACGCCGATGATCTGGCCGGCGGCGACCGTTTCGCCTTCGGAAAAGCCCGTGGGCCGTGCGAGATGGGCGTAGCGGGTGAAGACGCCGTGGCCATGGTCGATGACCAGCATGTTGCCGTAATCGGGGCGGTAATGCGCCTCGCGGACCGTACCGTCGCCCGCCGCAAAGATGGCCACGGGATCGCGATTGTAGAGGTCGATGCCGGCATGGGCCTGGCCATTGCGGGCGCCGAAGCCGGAGGAGAAGCAGGCCCGTTCGACCGGGGCGCGGGCGAGGGTGACCCCATTGACCCGGGTGGTGGCGGTGTAGCCGATAATATGCAGGGCGAGGTCCGCGTGCGGGGCGTTGGCGATGCCGAGCCGGGGGCAGAGCGACAGGGTGACGGGGAAGTCGTAGATCACGGGCAGGGCTGGCCGGGGCGCAGGCGCGGGCGCGATGACCTCTTCCGTGAGGGGCGGCAGCGACGGCGGGCCCTGCAGCGCAAGGATCCAGGCCACGCAGGCCGCGATGGCCGCATAGGGGAAGATCTGGCGGGGCGAGAGGCGCATCGCGTGACGTCCATGCCGGGCCTTGCGGGCCCGGCCCGGATCAGTCGGCCTTCTTCGCGGCGGGCTTTTTCTTTGCGGCCGGTTTCTTCTTGGCGGCGGCCTTTTTCGGAGCGGCCTTCTTCTTGGCGGGCGCAGCTGCGGCGCGGGCGTTTACCAATTCCACGGCCTGTTCGAGCGTGATCGTCTCGGGCGCGATCTCTTTCGGGATCGTGGCGTTGACCTTGCCATGCTTCACGTAAGGCCCGTAGCGGCCGGCGAAGACCTGGACGGGCTCGCCATCGGCATGGTTGCCGAGTTCCTTCAGCGGTGTGGCGCCGCCGCGGCCACGGCCCGGATTGGCCTTCTTGTCCTCGATCAGCGCCACGGCGCGGTTGAGGCCGATGGAGAAGACGTCCGCCGGGTCTTTCAGGTTCGCATAGGTCTTGCCGTGCTGGACGTAGGGGCCGAAACGGCCGAAATTGGCGAGGATCATCTCGTTGTCTTCCGGGTGGCGGCCGACTTCGCGCGGCAGCATGAGCAGCTCCACGGCGCGGTCGAGGGTCAGATCCTCCGGCTTTTCCTTCTCGGCCTTGGTGAGCGAGGCGCGTTTCGGCTTCTCGCCATTCGCCATCTCGACATAGGGGCCGAAGCGGCCGGTCTTGAGATAGATCATCTCGCCGGTTTCCGGGTGGATGCCGATCTCGTTGCCATCGGGATTGATCGCAGCGGCGGCGTCGCCATCGGCGCTGAACTGGCGGGTGAACTTGCAGTCAGGGTGGCGCGAGCAGCCGACGAAGGCGCCGAACCGGCCGAGCTTCATGGACAGTTCGCCCTCCTTGCAGAGCGGGCACTGGCGCGGGTTTTCGACCGGGTTGCCGTCGGCATCGGTGCGCGGGAAGACATAGGCGCCGAGCGTCTCGTTGAGGGCGTCGAGCACGGCGGAGACGCGCAGGTCCTTGGTGCCGTCAATGTCGGCGGCGAACTGTTTCCAGAACTCGTGCAGGAAGGCCTTCCAGTCGAGCTTGCCGTCGGAAATGACGTCGAGTTTTTCCTCGAGACCGGCGGTGAAATCATATTCCACATAGCGGGCGAAGAAGTTTTCGAGGAAGGCGGTGACGAGACGGCCCTTGTCTTCCGGGATCAGGGCCTTGCCCTCGATGCGGACATAGCCGCGGTCTTCCAGCGTCGACATGGTGGACGCATAGGTGGAAGGACGGCCGATGCCGAGCTCTTCGAGGCGCTTGACGAGGCTGGCCTCGGTATAGCGCGGGGGCGGCTGGGTGAAGGACTGGTTGGCGTCGGCCTTCAACAGGTCTGCATGCTGGCCCTGGTCCATCTTGGGCAGGCGGCCTTCGGCATCGTCATCATCGTCGCCGGCATCATGGCCTTCGGTATAGAGCTTGATGTAGCCGTCAAACACGAGGACCTGGCCGGTGGCGCGCAGCTGGGCGCGCTGGTCTTTCGACAGGAGGTCGATCGTGGTGCGCTCGAACAGGGCGGTTTCCATCTGGCTGGCGACGGCGCGGCGCCAGATCAGGGTGTAGAGCCGCTTCAGGTCGCCGTCGCCGTGATAGTCTTCCGGGCGCAGGTTGAAATCTGTCGGGCGGACGGCCTCGTGGGCCTCCTGCGCGTTCTTGGCCTTTGAGGAATAACGGCGGGTATTTTCCGGCAGGTAGCGGGCGCCATAGTTCGACTGGATCATGCTGCGCGCAGCGGCATAGGCCTCTTCGGCCATGTTGACGCCATCGGTTCGCATATAGGTGATGCGGCCTTCCTCATACAGTTTCTGGGCGGCCTGCATGGTGCGCTTGGCGCCGAAGCCGAGCTTGCGGGAGGCCTCCTGTTGCAGGGTGGAGGTGATGAAGGGCGGCGGCGGGTTGCGCCTGACTGGCTTGGCCTCGACGCTGGAGACCGTATAGCCGCCGGTCTTGACGATTTCGAGCGCCTTGTCGGCGTCGCCCTTGTTGCCGAGGGTGAACTTTTTCAACGTGTCGCCATCCAGGGCGTGGAGGCGGGCCTCGAAATCGGTGCCATCGGGGGCGCGCAGTGTGGCGGCGATGTTCCAGTATTCCTGCGGGCGGAACAGTTCGATCTCGTTCTCGCGGTCGCAGACGATGCGCAGGGCCACGGACTGCACGCGGCCGGCCGAGCGGCTGCCGGGCAGCTTGCGCCAGAGGACGGGCGAGAGATTGAAGCCGACAAGATAGTCCAGCGCGCGTCGGGCGAGATAGGCGTCGACCAGTTCCTGGTCGATCTGGCGCGGGTGTTCCATCGCCGTGGTGACCGCATTCTTGGTGATCGCGTTGAAGACGACGCGCTCGACATGCACGTCCTTCTTGAGGGCGCGGCGCTTCTTGAGAGCCTCGACCAGGTGCCAGGAAATGGCCTCGCCTTCGCGGTCCGGGTCGGTCGCGAGGATCAGCGTGTCGGAGTCCTTCAGGGCATTCACGATGTCCGTGATCCGCTTGGCGGACTTGGAATCGGCCTCCCAGACCATCTCGAAATCATTCTCGGGATCGACCGAGCCATTCTTGGACGGCAGGTCGCGGATGTGTCCGTAGGAGGCCAGAACCTTGTAGTCCTTGCCGAGGTATTTGTTGATCGTTTTAGCCTTTGCGGGCGACTCGACGACGACAAGTTTCATGGGGGCACCTCTTTAAGGGCGGGAGTGATGGGGTGCGCGGGCGCTATATGTCAAGGCCGGAACTGGATCAGCCATCTTCCCGGTAGGCGAGCCAGGTGAGCGTGCCGAAGAGCACGAACAAGGGGGGGCTCCAGGCCGCAACAACTGGCGGTGCAGCGCCTGTGGCCCCGAGACTCGACGAGAATTGCGTGAAAAAGTAGAGGCCGACGGCCAGCAACGAGCCGATGGCGAGAAGCTGCGACGTGCCGCCAAGACGTGACAGGCGCAGGCAGACAATCGCGCCGATCAGGCCCATGGCCACGAACAAAGCAGGGGTCGCCATCAATGTGTTCCAGCGCATCGTGTAGCGCGAGGCATCAAGGCCGGCTGCCCGTGTCTGGCTGACAAAGCGCGGCAGGTTCCAGAAGCCGATCGTATTGGGCGAGGCGAACTTGTCGAGCAGGGTGACGGCGTCGAGCGATGTCGGGATGGCGAGGTTCGGCTTGCGCTCGGGCGGCAGGTTCGGGACGTTCTCCACAACGTTCTCGAGCTGCCAGAAACCATTGCGCAGGTAGGCGCGGTCGGCGTCGATGCGGCGGACGAAGACATAGTCATTGGTTGGCTGGCTGCCGGCAAAGAGGCGTTCTTCCTCGATCAGCTTCACGTCGATCAGCACGATGCCGCCGTCTTCCACCCGCTTGGCATGGATGACGATCTGGCTGGTATCGTCACCCTGGCGCAGCCAGACGCCGGTATCGGAGACCGTCATGGTCTGCCGGCCTTCATTCAGGAGGCGGGCCCGTTCAAGCTCGAAGGTTTCCGTCAGCCGGGCGGCGAAGGGGTTGAGGACCGTGGTGGTCAGGATGCCCAGCACCAGCGCCATCACGATGACGGGGGCGAGGAAGCGCCAGGCCGAGATGCCGCTGGCGCGGATGATGGAGAGTTCCGAACGCCTGTTGAGGCGCGTGAAGGCCAGCATGGACGCGACAAGAATGGCGAAGGGCAGGGTCTGCTCGACGATCTGCGGCAGTTTCATCAGCGACAGGCGCAGGGCGCCGGCGAGGCTGAGCTTCACGTCGCCGCCGACCGTTCGCAATTGTTCCACCACGTCGATCATCAGGATGGCCAGCAGCAGGACGCCCAGCACGAGCGCGAGGCCGGTCAGGCATTCGCGCAGGATGTAGCGCTGGATGCGGGAGAAGGTGAAGGTCATGCTGGCACCGGATCGGCGGGCCGGAGGCGGCGGCTGTCAGGCGGCTCTACCCGGCCAATCTTGCGGCCGCGATGGAAATAGATGTAGCCGACCCCGCTGATGACGCTGACCGGCAGCAGCCATTGCAGGATGTTTAGTGCGGGATCGCCCGCGGCGGCCGATTGCAGTGCGAGCTGCACGATGAGCACTGTGATGGCGCCGGCGGAGGCAATCGCAATGCGCTTGCCATAGCCCTTGCGGCTGAAATCGCCGCCGAGGACGGCGAAGACCGCGATCATGGCCATAACGATGTTCAGGAGGGGCGTGGTCAGGCGGGCATGGGCCTCGGCGAGCAGGCTGTCGGCTTCCTTGGCTTCGAAATAGTTCGACCGGTCAACGAAGACGAGTTCGTGGAGGTATTTGTCGGATGCCTTGAGGACGAGGTCTGAGTCTTCCTTCATGAAATCGGTGAGGTCGAACATGTACTGGTCGAATTCGAGGATCGAGAGCTGCTGATTGTCATCCAGCTGCTGGCTGATCGCGTCACGCAGGAGGAGGGTGGGGTGGCCCTCGACTTCGACGAGGGCGGCGCTGCGTGCGAGAATGTCGGTCGGGTATTCCGGGTCGGTCATGTCCGAGATGAGGACACCGCGCAGTTCGCCATTGATCAGTTCGCGGGCATAGAAGGTGAGGCGCTCGCCGTTGGAGGTGAACTGGCCGGGGCGGATGAGGGCCGCGGCGAGGTCGGCGCGGGCTTCGGAGACGGTCTCGCGCATGGCGCGCTGGGCCGATGGCTGGACCCAGAGATTGACCGCCAGGTGCGCGATGGCGCACAGGACGGCGAGGCGCATGATCGGCGAGGCGATCTGCCACGGCGTCATGCCGGCCGCCTGGGCCACCACGATCTCGCTGTCCTTGTGGATGCGGTTGAGCGACCAGACGCCCGCCACGAACAGGGCCAGCGGCGTCAGCAGGGCGATGACCTGGGGCGCGCCGAGCATCACGATATAGAAATAGGTCAGGGCCGACTGGCGGTTTTCGAGGATGAGATCGGTGCGCGCGAGGCCTTGCGCGAGCAGTGCGAGCATGGCCAAGCCACCGACGATGACAAGAACGGCGCGCAGCACTTCATAGAAAAGATAGGTCTGGACTTTGCTCATTCGCTCAAGTGGACAATAAATTCCGGTATTTTGCCCGGTATGGGGCTTGCTTTTTTCTTAGCTAACGAGTTGCGCTGCGCCCGTCGACGTTTAGTTTCCGTCACAAATGGAGAATACACACATGAAGATTTCTTTCGCCGACGCCGCAAAGGCCGATATCGTTGCTTTCATCATCGATGAGGGCGAGGGCCTGCCGACCGCAGCGGCGGCTCTGGACGCGGCGTCTGGCGGCCTGCTGACCGAGGCGCTTTCGGGCGCGCGCTTTGACGGCAAGAAGGACCAGCAGGCGGTTGTCGTGCTGCCAAAAGGCGCCGAAGCGCGCCGGGCCGTGCTGATCGGCGGCGGCAAGGTGAAGAAGCGCGATGCGCGCGTCTGGGAGTCGATTGGCGCCTGTCTGGTGAAATCGCATGCCTGTGGCGGGTTCAAGTCACTGGCCGTGCATGCCGGCTCTGCCGGGGATGCGGCGCTCGTGGCGCTCGGCGCGAAGCTGGCTGCCTATCGATTCGATAGCTATTTCACGAAGCTGAAGGCCGACCAGAAGCCGAGCCTGACCTCTGTGACGCTGGTGGTGGACGATGCCAAGGCCGCCAAGGCGGCGTTCGCGCCGCTGGAGGCCGCTTCGGAAGGAACGAACCTTGCGCGCGACCTGGTCAACATGCCGCCGAACGACCTGTATCCGGCGAGCTTTGCCGCGAAACTGAAGGACCTGTCGGAATTCGGCGTCGAGGTGGAAATCCTCGGCGAGAAGGAGATGAAGAAGCTGGGCATGGGCGCGCTGCTGGGCGTCGGCCAGGGGTCGCGCCGGGAAAGCCAGCTGGGCGTGATGAAATGGAATGGCGGCAAGCCGGGCGAGGATCCGGTGATCCTGGTCGGCAAGGGCGTCTGCTTCGACACCGGCGGCATCTCGCTGAAACCGGGACCGGGCATGGAAGAGATGCGCGGCGACATGGGCGGCGCGGCGGCGGTGACCGGGGCGATGCGCGCGCTGGCGGCCCGCAAGGCGAAGGTCAACGTCGTGGGCCTTGTCGGCCTGGTCGAGAACATGCCGGACGGCGATGCGATCCGCCCCGGCGACATCCTGAAATCCGCCTCCGGCCAGACCATCGAAGTGCAGAACACGGACGCCGAAGGCCGCCTCGTGCTGTGCGACGTGCTCTGGTATGCGCAGGAGCATTTCAAGCCGAAGGCGATTGTCGACCTTGCGACGCTGACCGGCGCCATCGTGATCTCGCTGGGCCACCATCATGCCGGTCTGTTCACGGGCAGCGACGACCTGGCCGACGAGCTGACCAAGGCGGGCCTTGCCGAGGGCGAGCGCGTGTGGCGCCTGCCCATGGGGCCGGAATATGACAGCCTGCTGAAATCCAAGTTTGCCGACATGCGCAATATTGGCGGCAAGGCGGCCGGCTCGATCACGGCGGCGCAGTTCCTGAAGCGCTTCGTCAAGGACGGCGTGAAATGGGCGCATATCGATATTGCCGGTGTGGCATGGGTTGAGGGGCACAAGGAGGCGATTGACGTCAGCTGGGCCTCCGGCTTCGGCCCGCGCCTGCTGGACCGCTGGATCGCGCAGAATTACGAGGACTGATGTGAGCCAAGGCGTACACTCCTTATCCTCCCCCCCCCTGCGGGGGAGGTGCCCCGCAGGGGCGGAGGGGCGTTTTGCGTCCGTGGAAGATTCCCCCCCCTCCGAGCTGCTGTGCAGCCCACCACCTCCCCCGCAGGCGGGGGAGGATGAGGGCCGCTGATGTCTGACGCGCCTTCCTCATCCGCCGCCCCCGAATGGTGGTTCTATCATCTCTCCCGCACGACGCTGGAGCAGGCGGCGGCGCCTTTGATGGCGAAATGCCTGGAGGCGGGGTGGCGCGTGCTGGCCGTTTCGCCCAATGCCGAGCGGCGGGCGGCGCTGGACGCCGCGCTATGGACCTATGAGGACAAGAGCTTCCTGCCGCATGGCCAGGCCGAGGCGCCGGGGCTGGACGCCGCGCGCCAGCCGGTGCTGCTGTCAGCCAAGGTGGAGAATGTGAACGGGGCGGCGGCCCTCGTGCTGATGGACGGCGTCACCGTGCCGGTGGACGCGCCCTATACGCGCTGCATGGTGATGTTCGACGATGGCGACAGCGGCGCGCGGACAAAGGCGCGGGCGCAGTTCAAGGCGGCGAAGGATGCCGGCATGGTGACCCGCTATTTCCAGCAGACGCCGAAGGGCGGCTGGAACGAGGCGGGCGTCTAGGCCTTCTTTACGAATTCCGATTTGAGGCCCATCTGGCCGATACCGTCGATCTTGCAGTCGATGTCATGGTCGCCGTCGACGAGGCGGATGTTCTTGACCTTGGTGCCGCGCTTCACGGTGAGGGAGCTGCCTTTCACCTTGAGATCCTTGATGATGGTGACCGTGTCGCCATCGGCGAGCGGGTTGCCGTTGGAATCCTTGATGACCTCCGCGCCGGACTCTGCGGCCTCGCCGGGGGCCCATTCATGGGCGCATTCGGGGCAGACCAGCATGGCACCGTCTTCATAGGTGAATTCGGACTGGCATTTGGGGCAGGGCGGGAGCGTTGTCATGGTGAAACCTTGCGGATTTGAAGCTGTTTGCGCCCTACGCCCTGCGTCCGGTTTGCGCAAGGCGGCGCTCTGTCCTTGCCCCGGCGGGCGGGCGCCGCTATAGGCCGCGCCAGCACTTCAAATCCCACACAACAGGAACCTCCCCATGGCTGTCCAGCGTACATTTTCCATCATCAAGCCTGACGCGACCAACCGCAACCTGACCGGCGCGATCAATGCCGTGATCGAAAAGGCCGGCCTGCGCATCGTCGCCCAGCGCCGCATCCAGATGAGCCAGGCGCAGGCGGAAGAATTCTACGGCGTGCACAAGGCGCGCCCCTTCTTCGGCGAACTGGTGGAATTCATGACCTCTGCGCCGGTTGTGGTGCAGGTTCTGGAAGGCGACGACGCCGTGGCCAAGTACCGCGACGTGATGGGCGCGACCAACCCGGCCGACGCCGCCGAGGGCACGATCCGCAAACTGTTCGCGCTGTCGATTGGCGAGAATTCGGTGCACGGCTCGGACTCCGCCGAGAACGCCGAAATCGAGATCGCGCAATTCTTCACGGACGACCAGATCGTCGGCTAGGGACACGCGGCCGCCTTTCGGGGTGGCATGAGATTTAGAGAAGGGCCCGCCTGAAGGTTGGGCCCTTTTTGGTTTGGGGGGTGCGGGTGGTTTATCGTGGAGGCGGACGTTAACCTGTGGGCGTGCGAGGGGTGGGAACTCACTGGATGCGGGCGGCGGCTATTTGTGACTGTGTCAACGTCAGTCTAATTACCCTTTCGCCCTTCGATGAGCTGGAGCGTGCCGATCTCGTTCTCCAGCGGCCGTCCCGCCCCGGACCAGGTCTCGAAGCCCTGATGGGCCGCGACATTCCGATAGCCTTGAGCGTCCAGCGCCTTCTTCGCGAGCGCCGCGCGATTTCCCGTCTCGCAGTAAATAATGATCTCGGTGTCTGCATCGCGCACCGTCCTGGCAATCTGGAACTCCACCACGCCTCGCGCCATCCATGTGGCGCCGGGGATGTGGCCAAGATTGAATTCGCGCTCCGTGCGCACGTCCAGGAGCAGAAGGTCCGGGTTGGTGGCTTGCCGAGCGGAAATGTAGTCATTATCGACAAAGGCTATGCCATCTTTCGCTGCGGCCGAAACCGCTTCCAGTGTCATCGGTTCGTCCGGGTAGGCCGCGCAACCTGTCGTGGCGAGCACTGCTGCAGCGACCAGGCGTTTAATCATGAATCTTCTCTCCGCGACGCAAATTGCATCTGTTCCAACAGGTTATAGTGTCAATCGCATTATAGCCAGTGCCTCGCGGCGCCGCATCCACCAGGTGTTTGGACAAGTCCTGCCGGGTCCGCCTTTGCGCCATTGCTGTCAGTCGGCCAGCAGGCTTTCGAACTCGCTGCGCAGGCCGGCGTGGTGGCCGAGGAGGAGGTGGCCGCCGTGGTCCAGTGCAAGGAAGCGGCTTTGGGGGATGCGGGCGGCGAGGGTTGATCCGACCGCGAACGGGTTCAGCCGGTCGTCGCGTGCATGCACGATCAGGACTTGGGCGCGGATGGCGTCCAGATTATAGGTGGCTGCCGGGTCGACGGCGGCGCCTTCATTGTTGACCCCGGCGAGGCGGCGCGAGGCGGGGAGGAAGGTGTCGATCAGGTCGCGAACGAACAGCGCCTCTTCGTCTGACAGGCCCTCGCGCAGGTCAGCGCGGGCATCGAAGGCGGCCTCCAGCTGGCGGCGCGCGACCTTTGTGAGCGTCCAGTAGATCACGTCATTGCCGAGCAGTGCCGAATAGGCCCAGGTCGGGATCGGCCGGTCTTCCACTTCGGGCGAAAAGGGCGTGAACGGCGCAGGCGACAGCAGCATCATGCGGTCGGTCCGTTCGGGATACATGGCGGCAAACTGGAGGGACGGGGGCACGCCGCCCGACATGGCGAGGATGCTGACGCGGCCAATGTTCAGCGTATCGAGGAGATCGGCGCAGGCCTCTGCCTGCGCCGCTGTCGAGGGTGTCTCGGGCAGGGCGCTGCCGAGATAGCCGAAGCGTGAGACGGAAATCCATCTGTACCCGTCGCCGCCAATGGCCTGCGCCAGGATGCGGCCCTGATCGAACCCGCCGCCCGCGCCGTGGACGACGAGCACAGGCGGCCCGGTGCCCCAGCTGGCATATTCGATCTGGCCGTGCCGGGTTTCGGCCGTGGACCGCGCCGCCTCCAGCGCGGCGATCCGCTGCCGTGTCTCGGCCAACGCCAGCAGGGCGATCACAAGCATGGCCAGCAGCAGGAGCGCGGCGGCGATGAGGAAGATGCGCAAGACAGTCATGAGCCGGGCCTCCCCTCATCCTCGATCATGGTGCCGGCAAGTGCCGATCGGGCCCGTGAATAGAACGCGGGAGGTGCGGATCTGCAAGGGGCTGATCCGGGTGTGCGTCCCGGCACCGGCGCTAGTGTTTGTCATCTTTCATCTCATTGCTGACCTGGCCCCAGGCGAGGAGGGCGAAGAGGCCCGTTCCGCCGAGTATGTTGCCGAGGAGGGCGGGCAGGAGGTTGACGCCGATCAGCTTGAAGATGTTCGCCTCACCGATGATGGCGAGGAGGAAAAGCTCTGCCGAGCCGACGACGACGTGGGCCATGTCGCCGAGGGCGATGATATAGGTGAAGAAGGCGATGACCCAGAATTCGCTGCCCTCGGCGCTGGGCATCATCCAGACGATGGCAGCGATCAGGAAGCCGGCCGGAATGGCCTTGAGAAATGTTTCCGAAGCGCTCCACCCGGCAACATGGCGGCTGATCTCGACCGCAGAGGCGGTGACGTCCGGTGTCAGGATGCCGCCATAGGCGATGAGCAGGGCGGCCAGGAACGTGCCGATCATGTTCGCCGTGAAGACAGTGATCCAGAGCCGGGACGTGCCGACGAGCGTGCGCCGGCACGGCTTGGCGAGGCTGGGTAGGACGGTTGTGATCGTGTTTTCGGTGAAGAGCTGCATGCGCGACAGTATCACCAGGAGGAAGCCCGCCGTGTAGCCGAAATTCTCGACCAGCGGGCGCCAGGGCGCGTCCGGCAGGTAGGTGCGGAACATGGCTTCGGTCATCAGGGAGAGCGTGATGCCGCCGCCAGCGGCAATGCCGGACCACCAGATGGCGGATTGTGGACGCCTGAGTTCGGATTCGCCCTCCTGGCGTATGATTTCGTAGACGACGCGCGATTTCAGGCGCGTCAGCTCCTTGGCTTCGACCTGTTCCTCGGCGGAGATATGGTCGTCAGTGCCGTCTTCGGGCGGGGCGGTTGGCTGGCTCATCATGGGGATAACAGGTGGCCCGCGATAAGGTTGCGCTTCGATCGTGCGGCGCCGCGCTTAACCAGCACGAAAAGCCGGACGGGCGGGGCCCTCCGGGTTATTGCGTTTAAAGCGAGCGGGGGAAACGGGGCCGCTGGCATTGAGTGTGTTTTGGGCAGACTGGTTGCGACCCGGCTTCCCCCGCTTGCTGCCGCCCGGATGACAACACGGTGCCTGGCAGCAGGGGGAGTATGGCGTGGGGGCAGGTGCGGTCGGAGAGGGGGCGGGGGATGTAGCGTGGGGATTGGGGGGTGAGGGGGGGAGAGGCGCCTTCTGGTACCTGTGCGGGTGGACGCTGGCTGTGGGCAAGTGGGGCGCCACCCGAAAGCGGCGCCCCGGATGTGTCAGCCTTAAGCCGGCGTGAATGCCAGTGTCAGCATTTCCTGCCCGGAGGCTTCATGAACGTATTCACCCACCTGCCTGAAGCCGTATCGGTCATAGAAGACACGGCCGATGGCATTGGCCTTGAAAACGTCCAGCGTTACGGCTCCCCTCTTCGCCACCGCGAAATCCATCATGGCGCGGCCGTGGCCTTGCCCATGGTGCTTGGGCTGGAGGAAGATGGCGCCGACTTCTGCATTGAGCAGCGCGATGAAGCCGATGGGCTTGCCATCGTCTTCCAGCACCCAGATTTCAGCGAACTGTGGATAAATGTTCCTCACATTTTCCGCCTCCGCGTCGAGAAACGGAATGGACAGAAACGGATGGGCGCGTTCGCTGGCAGCACGCCAGATGGACACCACGGCGTCAGCGTCGTGGTCAGTATAGGGCCTGATCATTGTCAGAGACCTCTTTCATGGATTGCGGCCCGGCGAATGCCGGGCGCGTGTTTTGGGATTTTGTGGGTCAAGTCAAAGGGCTCGGCGTGGCGAGGCACGGCGAGACTGATCTTCTGCAACTTATTTTGGCCGCACCATGCGCGCCAATATTATCGGGACATAAAATCTCCGGCTCAATGTGGAAATCATACCGCATCTGCCGCCATCAACAAAGATATGAATCCGGATATTTCGAGTGGCTCAGCCCACGGAGGCCACGACCGCGCACGCCTTTGCCAGCGCGGCTGGGTAGAGCGCGTGCTCAACCGGCAGGAGGCGGGCGGCGAGGGTTTCGGCGGTGTCGCCGGGGAGGATGGGGAGGCTGGCCTGCTGGATGATTTCGCCGTCATCGACGCCGGGGCTGACCCAGTGGACGGTGGCGCCTGCCTCCGTGTCGCCTGCGTCGATGGCGCGCTGGTGGGTGTCGAGGCCCTTGTATTTGGGCAGGAGCGAGGGGTGGATATTGACCATGCGGCCCTGCCACTTGCCCACGAACCAGGGCGTTAGAACGCGCATGAATCCGGCCAGCGCGATGATCTCTGTGCCTGCGCCGATGAGGGCGGCGTCCATGGCGCGCTCGAAGGCTTCGCGGTCCTTGCCATAGGCCTTGTGGTCGATGGCGACGGCCTGCACGCCGGCGGCGAGGGCGGTTTCGAGGCCGAGGGCGTTCGGGCGATTGGAGAGGACGAGGACGGGGCGGGCCGGATAGTCCGGCGCGGCGGCGGCCCTGAGCAACGCCTCCATGTTCGAGCCGCGGCCGGAGATCAGGATCGCGAGGTTGAGGCGGCTCATTTCGCGGCGAGATGGCCGAGGATGACGGGGGTTTCACCGGCTTCGGAGAGCTGCGCCACGGCGGCGTCGGCGTCATCGGCCGCGACGGCGAAGATGAGGCCGATGCCCATATTGAACGTGCGGTGCATCTCGTCTTCGGTGACATTGCCGGCCTGTTGCAGCCACTGGAAGACCGGGAGCGGCGTCCAGGCCGTGCGGTCGATCACGGGGGTCAGGTGACCCGGCACCATGCGCGGCGTGTTCTCGGTGAGGCCGCCGCCGGTGATGTGGGCGAGGCCCTTGACGAGGCCGGAGCGGATCAGCGGCAGGGCGAGGTGGGCATAGAGGCGGGTCGGCGTGAGCAGGGCTTCGCCGAGCGTCTGGTTGCTGAAGGGCGAGGGGGAGCTGTAGTTCAGGCCTTCGCGCTCGACGATGCGGCGGATCAGGGAGTAGCCGTTGGAATGCGGGCCCGAGGAGGGGATGCCGAGGAGAACGTCGCCTTCGACCATGTCGTCCATGCGGGGCAGGACCTTGTCGCGGTCAACCGCCCCGACGACGAAGCCGGCAAGGTCGTAATGGCCGGGCGGGTACATGCCGGGCATTTCGGCCGTTTCGCCGCCGACCAGGGCGCAGCCGGACTGGCGGCAGCCTTCGGCAATGCCGGAAATGACGGCTTCGGCGATGCCGCCTTCGAGTTTCCCGGTAGCGAAATAGTCGAGGAAGAAAAGCGGCTCGGCGCCCTGGGCGAGCACGTCATTGGCGCACATGGCGACGAGGTCTATGCCGACCGTGCTGTGCATTCCGGCCTCGAAGGCGAGCATCAGCTTGGTGCCGACGCCGTCCGTGCCGGAGACGAGTATGGGGTCTTCGTAGCCAGCTTTCTTCAAATCAAACAAGGCGCCGAAGCCGCCGAGGCCACCCATCACGCCGGCGCGGGCTGTGGCTTTCGCCATCGGGCCGATGGCGCCGACGAGGCGTTCGCCTGCCTCAATATCGACACCAGCGTCACGGTAAGAAAGGGGCGTTTTGGGCGTTTCAGTCATGATGTCTCGCGCGTTAGCATGGGGAAATCGCCTTATCCAGTGCTGCTTGCGGTTCCAGCCACCGCATCAGCTTGCTACAAGGAAGGCTGACACGGAGGTCGTTGACCATGATTCGCTTGCTTCTCGCTTCGTTTATCCTTGCCTGCATGGGTACGCTGCCCGCTTCCGCCGATACGCGGGAGGTCTACACGGTGCGCAATATCGAAGTGGATGAACAGGCGGCGAGCGTCATTGAAGCGCGCGACAAAGCGATGTCGGTGGCGCGCCAGAAGGCGGCGCGGGCGCTGCTGACCAAGATCACGCTGTCGGATGACCGCGCGGCGGCCGGTGGCCTGCCGGTGGATTATGCGCTGGCCGAGCGCCTGTCAGCCGCCGTGGACGTGCAGGAAGAGACGGCGGGCGCCGGGCGTTACCGCGGCGTGCTGTCTGTCGTGCTGAACCCGCTAATGGTGCGCGCGCACCTCGATGGCCTTGGCGTGCCCTATGTCGACACGCAGGGGCCGACGAGCCTGATCGTGCCGCTGGCGCGGGATTACCAGGCGCAGGAAGCCTGGCGGACCGCGCTAGGCGTGCGCAATGCCAATGCGCTGGCGCCTTATGTGACGGCGACTGATCCGGGATACACAGCCTATTCCGACTGGTCGGCCTTCTCGACCGAAGCCGCAACCGTCGGCGCGCGCCGGGGCGTGCTGGCTGAACTGTCCGGCGGCGATGGCGGCTACCGGGTGACCCTGTCGACGGTCACGGTCGCCGGAACGGAATTGCTTGGCACGACCGGCGCGTCCGCCTCCCTGGCAGGCGCAGCAGAGGCTGTCGCGGCGTTCATGGACGAGGACTGGAAGCGCCGCTCGATCATTCGCGAGGGATCGCGCACGGCAACAAGCGCCAGCGTGCGGTACACATCGCTAGCCGAGTGGAACACGCTGCGCACGGCGCTGGCGCGGTCTCCGCTCGTTTCCGATTTCAAGATCACGGCGATTGCCCGCGATGGCGCGCTGGTCAATTTTTCCTATGCGGGCGATGAGCCCCGGCTGCAGAATGACCTGCTCCAGCGCGGCGTGTCGCTGGGCGCGGCGCCGAATGTCGAGGGGCTGGTGATACGCTCGGCTGTATCGGCTGCGGCGAGGCAGTAGCGCGCGATATTGTCAGGCCCGGCATGCCAGATCAGCTGAGTTTCGGATTTCCGGCCCCGGGGCTCGGCTTTGATGACCTTGTCATTTCGCCGGTCAACGAGAGCGCACTGGGGATCGTGCAGCGTCCCGAAAACTGGCCGACGCCGGTGCTATGCCTTGTCGGGCCGCCGAAAGCAGGCCTGACCGTGATTGCCCATGCCTGGGCCCGCAAGTTTGGCGGCGATGTGTTCGAGGCCAGGGCCTTTGCCGCGGCGAGGGCGCGCGATGTGGATGTGCGCGCGGCGACCTATACCGCGATCGATGGAGCCGACCGGGTGCCCGCCGGGGACCGCCTGTTGTCGCTGATCAACCTGGTGTCGGCCGGTGCGGGGCGCCTGCTGCTGACGGCGAACCGGCCGCCACCCCACTGGCAGGCCCGGTCGCCGGACCTCAAGTCGCGCCTGAATTCCATGCCGGTGGCGGAAATCTATGCGCCGGACGAGGCGATGATGCTGGGCCGCCTGAAGGCTGCGGCGGTGCGGCATTTCCTCAAACTGGAGCCGGATGTCCTCAAATATCTGGTTCCGCGGCTTGATCTCTCCTATGAGGCCATTGAGACCTTTGCTGAACGGTTGAGCGATGGCGTGACCGACATGGGCCGGGCGCCGAGCGTGCCGCTGGTCAAGGACGTGCTTGATGCGATGGAAGCAGACGCCGAGGGCCGGGCCAATCCGGACTGATGTACTCATAAAGCTGACGGGGCTGATATGGCAGACGGAACAGGACGAATTAACAAGGCGCTGATGGCGTCGCCGGACCGTTTCCTGAACCGGGAATTGTCGTGGCTGGAGTTCAACCAGCGTGTCCTGGAGGAATCGGCCAATCCGGCCCATCCGCTGCTGGAACGCCTGCGCTTCCTGTCGATTTCGGCCAGCAACCTCGATGAATTCGAGATGGTGCGCTATGCGGGCCTGCGCGAGCAGGTGCGGGCGGGCATCGCGCGGCCGAGCCAGGACGGACTGAAGCCGTCCGAACAGGTCGAGATGATCGAGAAGGCGTCGCTGAGGCTGATTGCCGGCCAGCAGGAACAATGGCGCACCCTGAAGGAGGAACTGGCGGCGGAGAATATCCTCGTCCTGTCCGCCGATGCGCTGACCAAGAAGGACCGCGCCGAGCTGGAGGCGTTCTATCAGAGCAACATCTTTCCTGTCCTGACCCCGCTGGCTGTGGACCCGGCCCACCCGTTCCCGTTCATTCCGAACCTCGGCTTTTCGATTGCCATCGACCTCGTGTCGAATTCTGGAGGTGAGGGGCATGTCGGGATCGTGCCGCTGCCGGCCTTTGTGCGGCGCTTCATCCGCCTGCCGAAATCGGCCAAGGGGCATTTGCGTTTCATCGCACTGGAAGATGTGATCGGCCTGTTCCTGGAGGACCTGTTCCCGGGCTTCAAGGAAAAGGACCGGTGCCTGTTCCGTGTGGTGCGTGACAGCGATATCGAGATCGAGGAAGAGGCCGAGGACCTGATCCGCGAATTCGAGGTGATGCTGAAGCAGCGCCGCCGCGGCCGGATCGTGCGCCTCAGGATGCAGTCGAGCGCGCCGCTGAAATTGCGGGAATTCATCACGCGCGAGATTGGCGCGGAGCAGGCCGATACGGTTCTCTATGATGGCATCCTCGGCATGGCGCAATTATCCGAGCTGATCGTCGATGAACGGCTGGACCTGCAGTTCCCGCCCTATGAACCGCGCTACCCCGAACGCATCCGCGAGATGGGCGGCGATTGTTTCGCGGCGATCCGGGCCAAGGATATACTGGTTCATCACCCGTTCGAGAGTTTTGACGTCGTCGTGCAATTCATCCGGCAGGCGGCGGCCGACCCTGCCGTGGTGGCGATCAAGCAGACGCTGTACCGGACAACGTCGAACTCGCCGGTCGTGGCGGCGCTGATCGAGGCGGCGGAGTCCGGCAAGAACGTGACGGCCCTGGTCGAGATCAAGGCCCGGTTCGACGAGGAGGCCAATCTGCGGCTGGCGCGCGACCTGGAGCGGGCGGGCGTGCAGGTCGTTTATGGCTATATCGAGTACAAGACGCACGCCAAGGTATCGCTGGTCGTGCGCCGCGAGGGAGTGGACCTTCGTTCGTACACGCACTTCGGAACCGGGAATTACCATCCGATCAATGCGCGCATCTATACGGACCTGTCGCTGTTCACGGCCGACGCCGCGCTGGGGCGTGACGCCAACCGGCTGTTCAATTTCGTCACGGCCTATCGCGAGCCACCGGATGTCGGGCCGTCACTGGAAAAGATTTCCATGTCGCCCCTGAACCTGAAGAAGCACCTTCTCGAGATGATCGAGGCGGAGGCCGCAGCCGCCCAGAAGGGCAAGCCGAGCGGCATCTGGGCGAAGATGAATTCGCTGGTGGATGGTGAAGTGATCGACGCGCTGTACCGGGCCAGCCAGGCCGGCGTGCCCATCACGCTGGTCGTGCGCGGCATATGCTGCCTGCGGCCAGGCGTGCCGGGCCTGTCGGAGAACATCACGGTCAAGAGCATTGTCGGGCGGTTCCTCGAGCATTCGCGGATCGTCTGCTTTGCCAATGGCGAGGCGCTACCGTCGGCCGATGCGAAAGTGTTCATGTCGTCCGCCGACTGGATGCCGCGCAACCTGACGCGCCGGGTGGAGGCGCTGGTGCCGATCGAGAATCCCACGGTGCACCGGCAGGTCCTGAACCAGATCATGGTGGCGAACCTGAATGACGAGCTGCAAAGCTGGGTGATGCTGGAGGATGGATCCTATCGCCGCGTGAAGCCGGAAAATCCGGAAACGGCCTTCGAGGCGCACCAGTATTTCATGGACAATCCCAGCCTGTCCGGACGGGGCAGCGCACTGGAGGTTACCCTGCCGCCGAGATTGTCGCACCGCACTGACAAGCGCCCATGATGTTCCCGAAATCAGAACGCGCTGGCATTATCGATATCGGGTCCAACTCCGTCCGCCTGGTGATCTATGATGTGCTGGGGGCGTCGATCCTGCAGACGTTCAACGAAAAGGTCATGGCGGGCCTTGGCGAGGGGCTGATCGCGCGCGGGACATTGTCGCCCACCGGGCGCGAGTCTGCGCTGAACGCGCTGAGCCGGTATCGCGCGATCCTGCGGGCGCTCAACCTGCGCAACTATACGGCCGTTGCGACGGCGGCGGTGCGCGAGGCGAGCGACGGCCCGGACTTTGTGAAGAAGGCCGGGCGGGTCCTGGGGCGGGCGGTGACGGTGCTGTCGGGGCCTGACGAGGCGCGCCTGTCATCCCTGGGGGTCGAAGCCAGCTTCCACCAGCCCCGGGGCGTGATGGGCGACCTTGGCGGGTCGAGCCTCGAATTCCAGCGCATCGGGTCGGGCAAGGCAAAGGGCGAGAGCCTGCTTCTGGGGCCACTGTCGCTGGCCGAACTGGCGGGCGACCTGCGCGAGCTGCGCAAGAAGGTGCGGGCCGAGCTGAAGACATCCAAAGTCCTGCCGGGATCGACGGGGCGCTTCTATGCCGTGGGCGGCGCGTGGCGCTCGTTTGCGCGCCTGAACATGGAGGTGGAGAACTATCCGCTGCATGTGCTGCAGGGATACCAGATGACCGAGGGACAGGTTGCACGGGCCGCGAAGCTCTGCCTCGACAGCGTGACCAATCCTGCTGCACGGAACATGATCGAGAAGATCGACCGGCGCCGGGCAAAGCACTTGCCGATTGCGGCGATCATCCTGGAAGAACTGCTGCAGATCAGCCCGCTGGAAGGCGTGACGATATCGTCGGCGGGCGTGCGGGAAGGCGTGCTGCGCGACCTGACGGGTGCGGCGGTAACCGATCCGCTGCTGGACGGCGTGATTGCGTTCGGGCGGCTGGACCATAACCAGATCGCGTTCGGGCAGGCCCTGCATGAATTCGTCAGCCCGGCCTTTGCGCCGGAGCCGGACCTGCTGGGGTCGCCCGCCGCCGATGCGCGTATCGAGAAGGCGGCCTGCATGATGGCCGACAGTGCCGGGCGGTTCCATCCGGACCACCGGGCGCTGCTGGCCTATGAACAGGCGCTGCGGGCACCCTATGCGGGCGTCAGCCATGCCGAGCGGGCCATCATCGCCTATGCTGTCGGCTGCCGGTACGAGAAGGATTTCAAGCGGCCGGGCGACTATCTTGGCCTGACCACGGACGAGCAGGCCGACCGCGCGAAGCAACTGGGCAGCGCGATGCGGCTGGGCGCGGTGTTTTCCGGCCGGTCAGGACCGATCCTGCAGCGGGCGAGCCTGGCGCGCAATGGCGAGAACCTGGAGCTGCATGTGCTGAAGGTGGACGCGCCGATGGTGTCGGACACGGTGGTGCGGCGCCTGACGCAGACGGCAAACCAGCTGCACCTGAAACCGAAGGTCGTGGCGGGGTAGGGACGGAGCCGTGTGACCGGGCGTTGGGAGGGGCTCATCCTGAGCGAAGTCGAAGGATGGGGCCCGTGGAGAGCGGGATTCGCCCGCGCTCGTCCTTCGATCCCTGCCTGCGCAGGGACAGGCTTCGCTCAGGATGAGTGCTTTTTGAGGTCCGTTACTGGAACTTTTCAGACGTCAAACAGGCGGATTTCGCCGCCTTCGAAGGAGACGGCGAGCTGGCCGCTGAGGAGGGCCTGGGCCTTCTTGCCGAACATGTCATAGCGCCAGCCGGTCATGGCCGCGATGTCGTCGCTGGTCTCGCCGCGGGCGATGCGGTCGATGTCGGCGGCATTGGCGATCAGGCGCGGCACGACATTGTGCTCGTCGCTGACATGCTTGAGCAGGACCTTGAGCAGTTCCGGCGCGCCAGCGGGAATCTGGGCGTTCTGGACACGCGGTTCCAGTTCCGGGGCGAACTTGTCCGGATTGTCGATGGCTTCCAGCACCGCTTCCATCAGGCTCTGGCCATGCTTGGAGCGGATGAAGCCGCCGGGGACGGCGCGCAGCTGGCCGTAGTCGCCTTCGGTGCGGGGCTTCTGGGCGGCGATTTCCTGGATCGCGTCATCCTTGAGGATGCGGCGGCGCGGCTTGTCGAGGTCCTGGGCGAGGCGTTCGCGCCACGCGGCGACGGCGACGACCACGGCGGCATAGTCCTTCTTGGGCTTGCGCAGTTTCAGGCGCTGCCAGGCGTTCATCGGGTCGGTGTCGTATTTCACCGGATCCTCGAGATCGGCCATTTCCTCGCGGACCCAGCCCATGCGGCCGGTCTTTTCCAGTTCCTCGCGCATGATCAGGTAGATGTCACGCAGGTGGGTGACGTCGCCGAGGGCGTAGATCAGCTGTTTCTGGCTGAGCGGGCGGCGCATCCAGTCGGTAAACTGGCTGGATTTGTCGATCTGGCGGCGCACGACGCGCTGGACGAGATTGTCGTAGGAGATCGAATCGCCAAAGCCGAGCGCCATGGCGGCGATCTGCGTGTCGAACACGGGGCCGGGCGGGTGGCCGATGAGGCGGTTGAAGATTTCGATGTCCTGCCGGGCCGCGTGGAACACCTTGACCCGGTTGTCCGCCGCGATCAGGTCGAGGAAGGGACCGATGTCCAGATCCTCGGCCAGAGGGTCGATCAGGCCTTCAACACCGGGCGCAGAGGCCTGCACAAGGCAGAGTTCCGGCCAGTAGGTCGTTTCCCGATGGAATTCGGTATCGACGCAGATGAAGTCCGATTCGGCGAGTTTGCCGCACAGGTCTTCGAGCGCCGACTGCTCAGTAATGGGAGTCAAGGTGTTGTCAGTCATCGTGGGGTTGCGTATCGCAGGCCCTTGACAAGTGGAAGGGCTTAAATGCCCTTGCGCCCCTGATTTCTAATGACCGACTTTCCGGAGAAACGATCCGATGCACGCCTATCGCACCCATACTTGCGGCGAACTTCGCACGTCCCACGTGGGCGAATCTGTAAAGCTGTCGGGCTGGCTGCACCGCCGCCGGGACCATGGCGGGGTCATGTTCATTGACCTGCGCGACCATTACGGCCTGACGCAGGTGGTTTTCAATCCGGGTGCGCCCGGCTTTGAAACCGTGGAGCGCCTGCGCACCGAGAGCGTCGTGTCCATCGAGGGCAAGGTCGTGGCGCGTGATGCGGGCCTGGTCAACGCGAACCTCGGAACGGGCGAGATCGAGGTGGTTGCCGGCGGGGTTGAGGTGCTGTCGGAGGCCGCCGAGCTGCCGCTGCCGGTGTTTGGCGAGCCGGACTATCCGGAAGACATCCGCCTGAAGCACCGCTACCTGGACCTGCGCCGGGAGACGCTGCACAAGAACATGATCCTGCGCTCGAACGTGATCACCAGCCTGCGCCGCCGCATGGTGGCCGGGGGCTTTACCGAATACCAGACGCCGATCCTGACGGCCTCGAGCCCCGAAGGCGCGCGCGACTTCCTGGTGCCGAGCCGCATTCATCCGGGCGAGTTCTATGCGCTGCCGCAGGCGCCGCAGCAGTTCAAGCAGCTGCTGATGGTGTCGGGCTTTGACCGCTATTTCCAGATTGCGCCCTGTTTCCGCGACGAGGATGCACGGGCCGACCGGAGCCCGGGCGAGTTCTACCAGCTCGATGTGGAAATGAGCTTTGTCACGCAGGAAGAGGTGTTCGCGGCCATCGAACCGGTGCTGCGCGGCGTGTTCGAGGAATTTGCCGACTGGGACGGCAAGGGCCGCACCGTGCCGCCGGAGCCTTTCGTGCACATCCCGTTCGCCGAAGCCATGCTGAAATACGGCTCTGACAAGCCGGACCTGCGCAACCCGATCATCATCAGCGACGTGTCCGACATTGCGACGCGCGAGGACGTGACGCTGGGCGTGTTCAAGAAGATCGTGGATGGCGGCGGCATTGTGCGGGCGATCCCGGCGCCCAACACAGCCGAGCAGCCGCGCAGCTTCTTCGACAAGATGGACGCCTGGGCGAAGAAGGAGATGCAGGCCCCCGGGTTGGGCTATATCCGTTTCGTGGAAGAGGACGGAAAGCTGGCGGGCACGGGCCCGATTGCCAAGTTCTTCGCGCCGGAGGCCCTGCAGGCCCTGGCCGATACGGCAGGCGTGAAGGCCGGCGACGCGCTGTTCTTCTCAGCGGCCGACAAGACGGCGGCCGTGAAGCTGGCCGGCGCGGCGCGCACGCGGGTGGGCGAGGAGCTGGGCCTGATCGAGCCGGGCATCTTCCGCTTCTGCTGGATTGTCGACTTCCCGATGTATGAATGGGACGAGGACAACAAGAAGGTGGACTTCAGCCACAACCCGTTCTCGATGCCGCAGGGCGGGATGGAGAAGCTGCTGGCGGCCGACACGATCGAGAAGCAGCTGGAGATCAAGGCCTACCAGTATGACATCGTGTGCAACGGGATCGAGCTGTCTTCCGGCGCGATCCGGAACCACCGCCCGGAACTGATGCTGAAGGCGTTCGAACTGGCCGGATATGGCCCGGACGTGGTGGAAGAGAAGTTCGGCGGCATGCTGAACGCATTCCGCTATGGCGCGCCGCCGCATGGCGGGATTGCGCCGGGCGTGGACCGGATCGTGATGCTGCTGGCCGAGGTCGAGAACCTGCGCGACGTGATCCTGTTCCCGATGAACCAGCAGGCGCGCGACCTTCTGATGGGTGCGCCGAGCCCGGTCGATGACCGTCAGCTGAAGGAATTGAACATCCGGCTGGCGCCTCAGGCGAAGACCTGAGGTTTGCCGCTGCTGTGTGAGCAGGGAAGATGCGGATGGATTGAGGCGTGGGGCCTGACCCCCACCCGAAGCAATGCTTGCAATGTGCGGTAAGCCCACGCCCGTCCTTCGATTTCGCTCAGGATGAGCGCTCAAAAAAGGGGATCAGCGTTTCGGGGTGTTGGCGGCGATCAGCGTGTCGCCGCAGAGCGGGAGCAGCAGGCCGGGCGGCATCAATGTGTCGATCGAGCTGCAGGCGCCGGTGAAATTTGCCAGGTCATGATGGTGCATGCCGGACAGGTCAGCACGGATGAAGCGGACATCGCGGAACGAGGCGCCGGCGACGTCAGAGCCGGTCATGTTGACGCCGGTCATGTTGGCGCCGTTCAGGATGGCGGCCTTCATCACGGCCTTGTCGAATTTAACGTCCGTCAGGTTTGCGCCTGACAGGTCCGCCTCGTCGAGTTGCGTTTCGCCAAGGTCGGCATTCGAGAAATTGGCGCCGACCATCAGGGCGCCCTGCAGGTTTGCACCGCGCATGAGGGCTTCGCGAAAGTCTGCGCCGGACGCCTGGATGCCCATGAGCCGGGCATTGGAGAGGATCGCGTCTGAGAACCGGGCCGAGGTCAGCATGGCGCTGCGCAGGTCGACACCGGCGGCGTTGGCGCGCTCGAAATTGGTGCTGGCGGCCTGGATGCCGCGCATGAAGGCGAATTCGAGATTGGCGTCGGCATAGTCCGCGCCGCTGAGGGTCCACCCGGACATGTTGCGGCCGGCGAGATTGCATCCCCCGCAGGAGCCGACATAGCCGGGTTGCCACGCAACGGGCTTGCTCTGCGCAAAGGCCGACATGGACGCGCCAATCAGCGCGATCACGGCAAGCAAGTTCAGGCGAAGAGGCAAACCAGTCATGTCTCCCAAATATCGCGTTGTCCTATGCCACTATACTGAACAAACTGTAACAACTGCATAAGAGCCACAAGTGTTGCCAAACTGCCGCGCGGGGTTTCCCTAGGGGAATGGGTGTGAAGGCCCGCCTGTCCAGAGCGATTACTTGGAGACACGTCCCTCTTCACCACACGTGTCGCACGCCGTGTCGCCATCGTCGCTGATCGCGAAGACCGTGAAACTGCCGCAGGATTCGCAGCCCTGTTCGAGATAGGCGGGCGATTCGAGTTCCTCGGTTTCGGCGCCGAGTTCGGCTTCGGCCTGTTTTTCGGCGCGGCGCTTGTCGAGGATGACGATATTGTCCGGCAGGTGGCCGCGCGAGAAGCCGCGCGAAATGATCTGGGCGGCTTCCTCGGTGAACGCGGCAGGCTCGCGGGTGGCATCGCCTGCGCCCCGGCCGAGACCGTCATGCGTGACATCGACTTCGGCGAGGTCGTCGCGGCCGAGATAGGAGACGGCAAGCTCGCGGAAGATATAGTCGAGAATCGAGGTGGCGCGGGTGATCCGGTCATTGCCGGTGACCTGGCCGGCCGGTTCGAACCGGGTGAAGACGAAGGCATCGACATATTCCTCCAGCGGCACGCCGTATTGCAGGCCGATGGAGGTGGCGATGGCGAAATTGTTCATCAGGCTGCGGAAGGCGGCGCCTTCCTTGTGCATGTCGAGGAAGATCTCGCCGAGATTGCCATCGTCGAATTCGCCGGTGTGCAGGTAGACCTTGTGGCCGCCAACGGTGGCCTTCTGGATATATCCCTTGCGCCGGTCTGGCAGGCGCGTGCGCGCGGCGGACCGGGGCTCGACGAATTCCGGCGAGGCTGCGGGCGTGCCGGCTTCCTCGGCGAATTCTTCAGCGAGCAGGAGAATGTGTTCCATCCGGTCGCGGACATCGTCTGACGGCGGCGCACGGTGGCCGACCAAGTGGGCGGAGAGGCCGTCGGCGATGGCGGCTTCGGCCATGTCGAGCCCGGCGCGCGCGCCGACCGAAACGATCACGCCCCCGCCGAGCGCCTTGCTGCAGGCAGACGCGAAACGGATTTCATCGTCCGGGCTGACATCCACGATGAAGCCGCATTCGGCCAGCGCGCGGGCGGCGAAGGCTTCGGCGGCGCCGTCTATGGCGGCTTCAGCCCGGGCAATGTCGGCGCGCGAGAAGCCCATGGCCGAGAGGACGCCGCGTCCGTCGGCATCGAAATTCTCGGGCGTCAGTTTCAGGTCGTGCGAGATGATCTCGTCGCCGAGTACCCAGCGCGAGAAGGCGGCGTTGAGGGGCAGACCTTCGCCGAGGGCGCGGCTGACCCGGTCGAGTGCCGCTTCGGTGAATCCGCGATCGCGCAGGCGTGCCCTGCCGAGCGAGCTTTCGAGATCCTGCGCGCCGGAATTGGCGATGCTGTCGAGGATGAGGGGCAGGGATTCGGGCGAGCGGGATGCGAGCCCGATGCGCGCGGCGCGCGACAGGCTCGGCGCATCGTCGCCATAGGTGAGCACGGCGCGAACAGGCGCTGCGCCGTCGCTTTCGCAATCGGGCAGTGCCAGCATGGGGTCGGATACTGGCAGGATCAGGACGCGGCAGGCGCGTTTGCCGCCCGCCTTGCGGGGT
>NZ_LADU01000023.1 GCF_000961795.1 Hyphomonas sp. BRH_c22 | reverse complement strand
GCTCGGCCCCCCCGCCCGCCTCGCCGCCGCCCTCGAACACCTCTCCGGCACAATCGACGCGCGCGCCCTTGAAGGCGATGCAGGCACTTCGTGGACAGCCCGCCTCCTCGCCAAGGGGCCGGATGCCGTCGCCGCCAAGATCGCCGAGGAAGGCGCAGAACTCGCCGAAGCCGTAATCCGCGAAAGCGACGACCATGTCGCGAGCGAGGCCGCCGACGTGATCTATCACCTCATGGTCGGTCTCAGGTCACGCGGCGTCCCGCTCGACGCCGTCGCCGAAAAACTGGAAGCCCGCCAGGCCACCAGCGGCCTCGCCGAGAAGGCCTCGCGGACCAGGGACTGATCTTCCAGCCCGCGTCACCTCCGATGGCGCAGCCATCTGGGGGCCCATCTCCAGTCGTCTCACCTACCAAACCCGGTTCGCCGGGCACCAGACGGTGATGGGCTGCCAGACCGCTGCGCGGTCGGCAGTGACGCAATATTGGAATTTTGCTCAACTGGACCGAAAAATACGTGCAGTTTGGTGCACGCTCCGGGCTCCATTCGTGCTTTTTCCTTGCAGCTGTTCGTTCAGGCCGGGCGGCGCTTTTCCGGGGGAAAGAGGGCGGCCTACATGTCCTTCACGGGCTTCAGGCGGCGCTTGGTCTGGTGGGCATCGGCCTTGTCGCCCGTCACCTTCTCGCCCTTCATATAGTGGCGCTGCCAGCGTTCGCGCATCGCCTTTTCCTCGCCAGTCGCGAGGCGGGCATTGAAGTCTGACCGGCTCGCCGTCCAGGCCTCGTATTCCTTCACCAGCTCAGGATTGGTCTTCATCGCCTTGCGTTCCGGGGTGATCTCTTCCAGCCTTTTGTGCTCCATCAGCGTGATGAAGCAGAACGGCTCGCCCTTGCGGAAAATCACTTCGCCGGGCCGCGTCATCGCCCAGTTCATTGTGAAAGGGAAGGGCAGCCAGTCGGTTTCCACAAGGCCCGTCAGGGGCGAAATGCCGTCCTTCGGCCAGTTCGGTGCGCCGGTCGCCCACACACCCCAGCCGGGCGGGGTGCGGAACAGGTGGCCGGTATGGAAGGTGACGATGCCGCGCATGAAATGGCTGTCGGCAAAACTCGCAATCGCTGCCGGGTCGCCGGTTGTGAGGAACTGGATGTCCTCTTTCCGCGGCCCGCCATTCCACACGATCTTGATGTCCATCGGGCAGAGGATTTCCCAGCCGGTGGAGTTCGCCATGGTCAGCGGCAGGCAGCGATAGGGGTGGCGGTCGGGGAAAGCGTCCATCCATTCCCGCTGGCTGCGGCCGGGAACAATCTCCGGCGCAACATCATGTATCTTATAGCATTCGAGACGCATGGGGATAAGTTTCTCCGAAAGGCTTGACGCTAAAGGAAAGTCTTGGCCCAAAGTGCTGGATGACCGCAAGCCCCGAAGACCTGTTCGCCTATCTCGATGCTCACGGCATAACGCACCAGACGCACTGGCACGCGCCCGTCTTCACCGTTGCCGAAGGCGCCGATCTCAAGGCGGCCATGCCGGGCATCCACACCAAGAACCTGTTCCTGAAGGACAAGGACGGCGCTTTCATCCTCATCTCGGCCGAGGCGCACACGCAGATCGCCCTCAACCAGCTTCATCGCCATATCGGCACCAAACGCCTCTCCTTCGGCTCTGCCGGGGACATGCTGGCGCTGCTGGGCGTCACCCCTGGCTCGGTGACCGCCTTCGCCCTGATGAATGACACGGGCCGCAAGGTCCGCTTCATCGCCGATGCCGCGCTGTTCACTGCTGATCCGGTCAACTTCCACCCCCTGACGAACACCGCCACAACAGCCGTATCGCGGGATGATTTCAGGCGTTTTGTCGAATCGACGGGCCATACATGCGACGTGCTGGACCTTTCGGCCTGACGCTGCGGCAATCGCCGCGCCCTATGGCGCTGCCACGGATAGCCGTTAATCTTGGCCGCGAAACCGACATTCCGGGGAGGAAAACATGAGAACACGTCGTCTTGGCAAGAGCGCCATCTATGTGTCCGACATCTGCATGGGCACAATGACCTTCGGGTCCCAGACAGACGAGAAGGAAGCATTCCGCATTCTCGACGAATGCTATGATGCCGGCATCAATTTCTATGATGCGGCGGAAAACTATCCCGTACCGCCGGATCCGAAATGGGCCGGGCGCACCGAGGAGATCGTCGGAAAGTGGATGAAAACCAAGGACCGGGACTCCCTGATCATCGCCACCAAAGTGTCCGGCCCCTCGCACGGCTGGATCAAGAGCTCCCAGCGCGCCGGCATGACCGCCATGGACCGCCACAATATTACCCGCGCCGTTGAGGCCAGCCTCGAACGCCTCGATACGGATTATATCGACCTCTACCAGACGCACTGGCCCGATCATGGCACCGGCTTTGACGAGACAATGGAAACCCTGGACGAACTGGTCCGCGCCGGTCTCATCCGCATCATCGGCTGCAGCAACGAGAATGCCTGGGGCCTGATGAAAAGCCTCGCCACCGCCGAGCGCCTTGGCACGGCACGCTACCAGACGATCCAGAACAATTTCAGCCTGAACAACCGGCGCTTCGAAGACGAGCTCGCCAATATCTGCAAGCACGAAAATGTCAGCCTGATCCCGTATTCGCCGATTGCGGGCGGCGTTTTATCCGGCAAGTACAATGGCGGCGCGACGCCCGAAGGCGCACGCTTCTCCAGCTATATCAACAAGGGCGGCCGCCACACGCTGATGGCCCAGCGCTTCGTCAACGAAAAGTCACTTGCCGCAACCGAACGCTACATGGCCATCGCCGAAGAGGCCGGCATGTCGCCTGTCACGCTGGCGACGGCCTGGTCGAAGCAGCATGACTTCGTCGCGTCCACCATTGTCGGCGTCAGCCGCCAGGACCAGCTCGCGCCAATCCTTGCCGCGGCCGAAATGGTCCTCTCCGACGACATCATGAAAGCCTGCGACGCGGTGTCGAAGGACATCCTCTATCCGATGGGCTAAGCGGATCAGTCGCCGCCCGGCGCGCCACTGGCCAGCACTTCGCGCCGGCCGGCATGGTTCGGCGCGGAGATGATGCCCTCTTCCTCAAGCCGGTCGATCAGACCGGCCGCCTTGTTGTAGCCGACCTTGAGGCGGCGCTGCAGGTAGGAGGTCGATGCCCGCTTGTCGCGCACGACGATGGCGATCGACTGGGCGAACAGGTCATCATCGTCATCGCCCGTCGACGTGCCCAGCATGGCGTCCATCACGGCTGATCCTGTCGAACCGTCCTCCGGCGCTTCGAGGATATCCATGACATAGTCAGGCTCGCCCTGTTCCTTCAGCCAGTCCACCACCGCGCCGACTTCCTCATCGGAGACGAACGGCCCGTGCAGGCGCTGCGATTTCTTGCCGGGCGCCTGATACAGCAGGTCGCCCATGCCGAGCAACTGCTCCGCGCCCTGCTCGTTGAGGATGGTGCGCGAGTCGATCTTCGTCGTCACCATGTAGGAAATCCGTGTCGGGAAGTTCGCCTTGATCGTACCGGTAATAACGTCCACCGACGGGCGCTGCGTAGCGGTGATCAGGTGGATACCTGCCGCCCGCGCCATTTGCGCCAGGCGCTGCACGCAGCCTTCGATTTCCTTGCCGGCTACCATCATCAGGTCCGCCATCTCGTCGATCACGACGACAATGTTCGGTATATGGTCGACAGGCAGGATTTCCGTCTCAAGGATCGGCTTGCCGCGTTCGTCATAGCCAACCTGAACCTTGCGCGACATTTCCTCACCCGAAGCGCGGAACTTGGCGGCCTTGTCGTTGAAACCGGCCAGGTTGCGCACGCCCGCCTTCGACATCAGTTCATAGCGGCCTTCCATTTCGCGCACTGTCCACTGCAGCGCGTTAACGGCCTTTTTCGGATCCGTCACGACCGGCGCCAGCAAGTGAGGGATGCCCTCATAAATCGACAGTTCCAGCATTTTGGGGTCGATCATGATGAAGCGGCACTGTTCCGGCGTATGGCGGTACAGCAACGACAGGATCATCGCGTTGACCCCAACCGATTTGCCCGAACCGGTCGTGCCCGCGATCAGCAGGTGAGGCATCTTGGCGAGGTCCACCACAGTCGGCACACCGCCAATATCCTCGCCCAGCGCCATGGGCAGGCTGGCGCGCGTGGCCACGTAGGGCTCGGCCTGCAGCAGCGTGCGCAGATAGACCGTATCGCGATCATCATTCGGCAATTCGATACCAATCGCGTTCTTGCCCGGCACAACGGCGACACGGGCCGATACCGCGCTCATCGAGCGGGCAATATCGTCCGCCAGCGAAATGACGCGCGATGACTTCACGCCCGGCGCAGGCTCCATTTCGAACAGCGTGATCACCGGGCCCGGCCGCACTTCCTTGATCCGCCCACGGACGCCAAACTCCTTGAGCACTTCAGACAGCCGTGCTGCTTTCGCGATCAGCGCTTCCTCGTCCACCGTATCGCCGCGCTCTTCCGGCATTTGCAGCAGGTCGATCGAGGGCAGGCGCGGCGTCTTGCTGCGGCGCTCGGTCTTGGTGACGCGCGGCAAAGGCGACTTGGCTGACGGTTTCGGTGTCTTGAAGCGCAGCGTGCGAACCGGTTCCTCCACCTCGTCGATGGCGTCCTCGTCGTCTTCCTCGTAATCCTCCTCGTCGAATATCTCTTCGAGCTCTTCGTCGTCCTCGTCATAATCGGCCGGCTTTTTCGGCTTCCTCAGGAAGCTGCGCGCCTCGCCGGACAGCCCGTCATCGCCCTTTACCACACGCGCCCGGTCATTGATCTCGCTCGGGCGGCGCTTCGGCATCAGCACACGGCCAGCCGACGCCAGCAGGCCAGCCAGGCCACGCGCCTTCCTAGCCGCGCGCAATCCGGATGTTGCCGCAGCTTCCTGGAGCAGTTGCGCGTCACCGCGCCGGAACCCGAGCGCAGACAGCGCGGCCCACAGCGCTGCGCCGCCCAGCACGAAACCGGCCCACATGCCCGGCGATGGCAGGAGCAGCGCGCGGAACGGCATTTCGGCATAGTAGAACAGCGCATCGCCCACGACGCCGCCCAGTCCGGCGCTCAGCGGCCAGGACTCTGGTACGGGCCACCCGGCAAAGCACGCCGCCGACAGCGGCACGAAGGATGCGCCAAGGATCCAGCGCCGCATGCTGGGCGCGCCGATCAGCACGGCCCGCATTGCGCCGCCAATCATCAGCGCCAGTCCGGCGGTCCAGCTCGACCAGCCGAAGCCCTGACGGGCAAGATCGGAGAAGATCGCGCCCGGGCCGCCAAAAAGGTTCTGCACGGCGGCGTCCGTGGCCGCGTTCCAGCTCGGGTCGCTCGGCACATAGGAACCGACACTGCCACACACGAACACGCCCGCGGCAAAGGCGGCGGCCCCTGTCAGAATCCTCCAGACAGGATCGCTTGCACTGGGGGCGTCGTCATCAATGTAGGCGTAATCAGTCATATGCTGGCGCAACTCCGCTTCTCGGAATGGGAAGCCCGCATACTGGCGTATCAGGCTTAACACCGCGCAAACGGGCAAGCGTGGATTCAGGCGGCATGGTTAACGTGTTCCGCCGCATCGCAGGGCCCTTGCGGCCGCCCTGCGCCGCTTGTGCCGGAGAAAATTTTTGCCCCGAATCCGGCGCCTGAACTGAATTTAATGCACCTGACAGGGGAACATCACGCCGCCACGTGCCGTTGCTTGCCCATAATCCAACACTGAAGGAGACGACCATGAAACGCATTCTGATCATTCCCGCCGCGGCAGCCCTGTTAACGGGTCTCTCGGCCAATGCGCAGGATTTTAATGAGAATCCTGATGCCGTTAACGCTTCCGCCCAGGTGCTGTACACCGGTGACGAGGCCAATCTCGACGAGATGACGATCGAGCAACTGAACGCCCTGCAGCTGCAACGGCTGCAAACCGCTTCCGTTGATATGGCGGCATCCGGCGAAACCCTGTTCCAGGCCGCCGATGCCGACACGACAGCCCCGGCTGTGACCGCCGAACTCGAAGCTGAGGCCGAGGCCACAACCGAAATGGGCGGCCCTGACTATGCGTCGAAAACAGATGCGATGGCCGATGCCGAAATGTCCGGCACGATTGCCGACATTGCCAAGGGCGACCCCCGCTTCTCGACGCTTGTCACACTGCTGGTGCAGGCTGACCTTGCCGGCACGCTTGCCAATGACGGCCCGTTCACCGTTTTTGCCCCGACCAATGATGCCTTCGCCCGGCTCGACCCTGAGCTTGTTGCGCGCCTGACATCAGGTGAGGCCAATGACGAACTCGCCGCACTCCTGAAACGCCACGTCGTGAAAGGCTCCTATGAGGCAGCCGACATCGCGCAAGGCGAAACCGGAATCACGACCCTCGCCGGGACGAATCTCGCCATCGAGCGGGCCGGCGACATGATTACCGCAGACCACGTTGATGTCGTCAGCGCCGATATCGACGCTTCGAATGGCGTGATCCATGCCATCGACATGGTCATCATGCCGGTCGCCGAAACTGAAGCCGAAGTTGAGGTTGAGGCCGAGTCCGGCGTCGGTCTCGATGCGGATATTGACCTGGGAACCGGGATTGACCCGCTCGGCCAGTAATCCATCCATACGTCAGACATGAAAAAACCCCGGCAGGCGCAAGCCCGCCGGGGTTTCATTCTATCGGAAGCCCCCTCAGCCCCGAGCGAATTCCGGATAGGCTTCAAGGCCGATCTCTGCCTTGTCGAGACCCATCTCTTCGGCCTCAAGGCTGCAGCGCACACCGATGGTGAACTTGAGCAGCAGCCAGACGACAGCCGAGGCGGCGACAACGAACACGCCGGTCAGCGCAACGCCGACAAACTGTCCGAGATAGGTGGCGCCGCTGTTTGTCGCCGCAACGATCATCGTGCCCCAGATGCCGCACACGAGGTGAGCCGGGATGGCGCCGACAACATCGTCGATCTTGAACTTGTCGAGAAGCGGCACGGACAGGACCACGAGCACGCCGCCCACGCCACCAATCAGCACAGCCTGGCCCATGCTTGGCATCAGCGGTTCTGCCGTGATCGACACGAGGCCGCCAATGGCCCCGTTGAACACCATGGTGGCGTCGACCTTGCCCTTGTACATCACGGCCGTGGTGATCATCGCCGCGAGCACGCCGCCAACAGCCGCCATGTTCGTATTGGCAAAGATCTGCGCCACGGAGTTGATGTCTGCTGCCGTGCCCGCAGCCAGCTGCGAGGCACCGTTGAAGCCGAACCAGCCGAACCAGAGGATGAACGTACCGAGCGCCGCGAGCGGGATGTTCGAACCCGGCATCGGGTTGATCTGCTTGCCAAAATACTTTCCGGCGCGCGGACCGATCACGATGGCACCGACGAGAGCTGCCCAGCCGCCCACGGAGTGGACAAGGGTGGAACCGGCAAAGTCAGAGAAGCCCCAGACGGTATCGAGATAGCCGGCGCCCCATTCCCAGGACACGACGATCGGATAAATGAAGGCCGTCAGCACGGCGGTAAAGATCAGGAAGGGCCACAGCTTGACCCGTTCGGCCACGGTGCCCGAAACGATCGAGGCGGCCGTTGCCACAAACACCATCTGGAAGAACCAGTCGGAGGCTGGCGCATAGCCGGCCTCGCTCTGGACACTGAGGTCCCCGCCAGACCAGGGTCCGGGCGTGGTGCCGAGCAGGCCGTTGAGCACGGTTTCAGCCGGGTAGGCCATGTTGTAGCCGACGACCCAGAACATCAGGCCCGCGATGGAATAGAGTGCAACGTTCTTGGTCGACTGCATTGCAGCGTTCTTTGAACGGACAAGACCGGCTTCCAGCATGCAGAAACCTGCAGCCATCAGCATCACGATGATGCCGCCAATCAGGAACAGGTAGCTATTGTCGACATACGCGCTGGCGCTGCCATTCACGCTCTCTTCCAGTGCGGCAAGCCGCGCGGAGAGGTCGTCTTCCTGGGCATAGGCCAGGACCCCCACTGTCAGCGCGACAGGCAGCAAGGCTGCCCCGCGTATCCATCTTCCTATTGTCTGGCCCATCTCTGGCCCCTCCTTCGTCAATGACCATGGAGCTCGGGACCCCCCGCGCTCTCCCATTGCTGATATGATTGAGCCGCCCGGCGAAAGTCGCTTGCGGTGCCGGGGTCAGGGCGGATTCTGGGCCCGCGTGGTCAATCCCTGTGCAGGGTTGCGGCCAATCGCCCAATTCTGCGTCATCGCTGGACGGTTTGGTTACCGCCCACTACCTTGATGCAATGACTGATACGACTTCCGCCCCCTCCCTGAAGGCCGAGCTGGCCGTCATTGGTGCCGGCCCCGTCGGCACGTCGCTCGCCATCCTTGCGGCGCAGGCCGGATTCCAGACTGTGCTGGTCGATGCCCGCGACCCGGCCGCAACCCCTCCCCCGGACACGCGCAATTTCGCCATCGTGCGCGGCAGCTGGCGCCTCCTGGGTGCGGCGGGCGTGCATCCGGCGCTGGAAGGCCACACCCAGCCGCTGATGGGCCTTGAGGCCATTGATGGCGGGCGCCACTGGATGGGCGCGCCCTCTGTCCTGTTTGGTACAGACGACCTTCCCGAGGACGCACAGGGCGAACCGCTCGGCCAGATGGTCCCGGCTGCCGCATTGCAGGTTGCACTGGATGATGTCGCCGCTGCCACACCAAACCTGACATGGCTGCGCAATACGCGGTTCACCGGCCTCACGCCCCATCCGGCCCATGCCCGCATAATCCTGGATGACGGACACACGATTGATGCCGGCCTCGTGGCCGCCTGCGACGGCATGAAATCGGGCGTGCGCAACGCGCTCGGTATCACCACTGAAGGGCGCGCCTACGGGAAGTCGGTCTTCGCCGCCGACGTTAAGCTTTCGCGGCCTCATAACGGCCTCGCGCGCCAGCTGTTCACGCCCGAAGGCCCTTTTGCGACCCTCCCGCTGCCCGGAAATCGTGCAAACCTCGCCTGGTACATGAAGACCGGCGCGGCCGAAGCCATGGCCGCCATGCCCGTCGCCGACATTGAAGCGGAGCTGAATGCCCGCTTTGCCGGTTTTGCCGGCGAGATGAAACTTGACGGCCCGCCGCTCGCCTACGCGCTGCATCTCCAGCTGGCGACGAAAATGGTCGGCCCGCGAACGGCCCTGCTGGGCGACGCGGCCCACCGGATCAACCCGCTGGCCGGCCAGGGACTGAATCTCGGCTTCAAGGATGTCGGCGCGCTCATTGATGTGATGACAGAGGCGCGCAGCGTGGGCCTCGATCCGGGCGCCGATACGAGCCTGCACCGCTACCAGCAATGGCGCCGGTTTGATGCCACCACGACGGCCATGTTCATGGATGGCGTCGACCGGGTCTTTTCAAACGACAATGCGGTCCTGAAACCCCTGCGCGGGATCGCCCTCATCGCGGCCAGCAGGATCGGCCCCGTCCGCCGCGCCATGGCCCGTCAGGCCAGCGCCGACCAGGCAGACCTGCCAAGCCTGATGCGTTAGAGCAGCGTGCCGAAAAGTGGACCCGGTTTTCGGGGACACGCTGCGACCAACAAGAAATTCTGGATCAGAGTGCTGATTCCTGAAATCAGCACTCTGATCTAGACCCCAACCGTCAGGCGCTTCAGCAGGTCCCAGGTATAAAGACCGCTTGAATGCCCGTCCGAGAAGATAATCCTGACCGCATAGCGGCCCACCGGCTCGGCCCGTTCGACCGTAATGTCCGGCGCCACCGGCGGCTGGACCGGCTTCGGTCCCGCGCCATGTCCCTGCACTTCGGCCGAGGGACTGTTTTCCCGCAGGCGTACGAAACCAACCGATCCGGACGAACCGTCATCGAAATCGGCCACCAGTTCGCGCCGCGTGCGGGCGAATGTCAGCCGCACCGGCCAGGCGGGCGCGCTCATGACTCATCTCCCTCTGGCGCGCCTGTGTCGAGGTCGCGCGCTTCGTCGGCCAGCATGATCGGAATGCCGCCGCGGATCGGATAGGCGAGCCTGGCTTTCTTCGACACGAGTTCGCCGGCCGCGCGGTCATAGGTCAGCGTCTGGCGCGTCACCGGGCAGATCAGGATTTCCAGGAGGCGCGGATCCACGCCCGATCCCCGTTCCGGCTTGCCAGTCGCTTCGCTGCTCATTCAGTGTCCGTCCTATTGCATGGTTCCGCCATCATTGCCCGGAACATCCATTCTGAGCAGAGTAATGAGCGTTTCAGCGCGCGCTTTCAAGGTCGGTGCCTCGATCAGCGCCTGCTTTTCAATGGTCGAGAACGGACATCCCGAACACAGGGCGTTGACCAGCGTCTCCAGCGGCGCGTCTTCCACCGCCGACCAGTCGGCCTCCATCTTGTTGATCGCAACATAGGCCCTCAGCGCGCCGACCAGCTTGTCCCGGCTCGGCAGGTCCGTGTCATTGGCTGGAAACAGGTCGGACTCATAGGGCGCCCAGTCCGGCCTGACCTTGCGATAGGGTGTGGTCACGTCAAGCTCGTCACGGATCGCAAAGCGCGCAATGCCGGTCAGCGTGATGAGATAGCGCCCGTCCTCGGTCTCCGAATAGGATGTGATCCGCCCCGCGCAACCGACATCGGCAAGGCCCGGACGCGCTTTCGGTCCGCCCATGGCCTGCACCATCCCGATCAGCCGCGAGCCCGATATGGCATCGTCGATCATGTTCAGGTAGCGCGGCTCGAAAATGTTGAGCGGCAATTGCCAGCGCGGCAATAACAGCGCGCCGGGCAGCGGAAACACGGCCAACACCTCCGGCAGGTCGCTCGTCTTCCGGTAATGTCCCGCGCTCATCGGTCCTGTTCCTGTCTCCGTCATGGATACCAAGGTGGGCCGAATGCCGGTTTAGGCAAACATCAGCGATGCCAGCCGGCGCCGACCCTCGACAGTCGCCGGATCGGTCGGCCCGGCGGCTTCGAACACTTGTAGCAGCTTTTCCTTCGCCTTGCCGCCTTCCCAGTCGAGTTTCGCGCCGAGGATGATCAGCAAATGGTCGATGGCATCCTTGTAGCGCTGGGTGCCGACATATTTCTCCGCCAGCTCGAAACGCTTGGCGTGATCCTCCGGCGCCGCGCTCACCGCGCTCAGCAATGCGTCGAACTCGCCCGGCTCGGGCGCGTCGGCCATCAGCTCGATCGCCGTGCGGACGCCCTTGACGGCACTATCGTGCCTGGCCGATTCCGGCAGCATATCGAGCGTCGCGCTAGCGCGCTCCTTGTCGCCATTGGCCAGGTAACACCGCGCAAGCCCTGCAATCGCGGTCACATTGTCCGGGTCTTCCTGGATCACGCTGGCATAGATCTGCGCAGCGGTGCTGATATCGCCCGCCTGGCTGGCCGCTTCGGCCTGCGCCAGCGCCTCGGCAATCACCTGCGCGCTGTCGGTGCCGGTCAGCAGCTTGTCGACAAAGGCCTTGACCTGTCCCTCCGGCAGCGCGCCGAGGAACGCATCGACCGGGCGGCCCTTGTCGAAGGCATATACGGCCGGGATGGAACGCACGCCGAGCTGGCCGGCATAGGCCGGGTTCTCGTCGATATTGATCTTCACCAGCTTGACCGCGCCCTTCCGGGCATCGACCACGCGCTCGATCACCGGGCCGAGCTGCTTGCACGGCCCGCACCACGGCGCCCAGAAGTCGACGATCACCGGCTGCGTATTCGAGGCTTCGACCACATCGGCCATGAAATCCTGGTCGGTGCTGTCCTTGGTATTGAGCGGGGCCGTGTCGGGCATGGGTGGCATTCCTTTATGTACGGGCCTTTATATACGGGCGCAAAGATGGGCCCGCAGGCGGCGATGCGCAAGGCAGTCTGTAATCGCGCCGCAACCGCAAACCCGCAAGCCATGTTCATCTCCCGTCCGGTTTCCGCCCGTCGGGCTCCCTACCTGAACGGCTGCCAACGAAAAGCGGCCGAAATACCTTGATCCTGCCCTGTTTAGGTGAGGTTCAGACCATTAAGTTGATACCCATGGTCAAAGGAGGCCATTCCCATGATGAATCTGCTGACAACCCTCGGCGCGATCACCGCCATTGCCACCGCACCGCTCGCCGTTTCCCTCCAGGACGCGGTCCCGGTCGCGCCTCCCGTGACCGCCCCGGCCACCACCTCGGCGCTGACCGCACAGGAACGCTCGGCCATCCTCAAGAGCGTTTCGCAGGCGATGACCGAGGTCAGGACCGCGCGCGGCAAGTTCGAACAGCTTGCCCCCGACTATACCGTGTCCACCGGCAGCTTCGCCCTCTCGCGTCCCGGCAAGGTGCGCTTCGACTATGACGACCCGACCCCGATCCTTATCGTCAGCAATGGCGCGACCGTTGCCATGCAGGACAGCGAACTGGAAACAACCGACCGCGTGCCCCTCAGCTCGACGCCGCTCTCTCTCCTGCTCGATGACAGCCTCGATTTCGAAAACGAAGCCCAGGTGCTCGACGTCGTCCGTGCCAATGGCCGCATCGGCGTCACGCTCCGCGACAGGTCCGGCGAGATGGACGGCACGCTGACCCTCGTCCTGTCGGATGTCACAAAGGAATTGCTCGGCTGGCGCACCGAGGATACCGGCGGCAACATCACCTCGGTCCAGCTGGTTGATGTCGAATATGGCAAGAAGCTCAACCCGCGCCTCTTCATCCTCAAGGATTTCGACGACGAATAGGCATTCTTTTCGGCGCGCATCCGCCTGGATGCGCGTTGCGAAACTGTCAAAAACGGGAAAAGCAACCAACTAACGCATAATTTACTTGATTATCTCTGCAAGCGTGACATCTTTGCAACTGTCGATGAAACGGACACCCCGCGCAGCAATTGACCCCCCGCTGTGAACTCCCGTGACATCGCCGCCGGACCTCCCTTGCCGGTGAGACGTTGAAACTTGCGTCAGGCGCGCCCGAACTCCCCCGCGTTCGGGCGCGTTGACGTTTCAGGGATCGGTGGTACGCACCTGAACATGGCCAAACCGCTCAAGATCGTCAGCTGGAACATCAACTCTGTGCGCCTGCGCGCGCCGAATGTCGCCGGCTTTGTTGCCGCCGAGGCGCCTGATGTCATCTGCCTGCAGGAAACCAAGTGCCAGGATGGCGAATTCCCGGAAAAGCAGTTCCGCGAAATGGGCTTCAAGCACCTGATCCTCAACGGGCAGAAAGGCGGCCATCACGGCGTCGCCATCGCCTCGCGCCTGCCGCTTGAGCGGGTCGACGTGCCGGACCTCTGCCGCCACGGCCATGCCCGCGCCATTGCGGCGCGCGTGGGCGGGCTCGAAATCCACAATATCTACCTGCCCGCCGGCGGCGACGAGCCGGACCCGGTCAAGAATGACAAGTTCGCCCACAAGCTCGATTTCCTCGAAAAGCTGGGCAGGGGCTACAAGACGCTCCCCCGGGCCCCGCGCCTCCTCGTCGGCGACCTCAACGTCGCCCCGCACGAGAACGATGTCTGGTCGCACAAACAGCTCCTGAAGATCGTGTCGCACACGCCGGTCGAAACCGGCCTCCTCGAAGACTCGCGCCAGACCGCCGCCTTTGCCGACATTGCCCGCCTCGCGGTGCCCGACGAACAGAAGCTCTATTCCTGGTGGAGCTATCGCGCCAAGGACTGGGCCGCCGCCAACAAGGGCCGCCGCCTCGATCATATCTGGGCCAATCCGGACGCCCTGCCAAACACCAAGATCGACACCTACCGTGTCCACCTCGCCTGGCGCGGCGGCTGGAAACCCTCCGACCACGCCCCGATCAGCGTCAAGGTGAGCGTTTAGCCATTACCCCCAGCGCCCGCACTCCCGGCGAACGCCGGGACCTCACGCAATTAAAGACCGGACCAGCCGCAGGAGACCCCGGCCTTCGCCGGGGATGCGGCGTCACTCCCGCGCCTTCCCCAACCCATTTCCCGCCCTACTCAAGCTGATCCTCGTCGAATAGTGCATAGACATGGATCAACCTGACAGCACCGAACTGTGCTATGGTTCAATTGTCCGCGAGCCGGTCGATCTCTTTTCACACTGGCCCGGGTCGGAAACAGCAATCGACCTCCCCCTTTTCGGCGTCTCCCCGGTGGGCGGTGGTCTCAGAAAGAAAGTCAGTCATGCATATCCAGATCAACACCGACGAAAACGTAGAGGGTAGCGAAGAGCTCTCTGCCCACATTTCGACAGAGATCCACACCCGTCTCGACCGCTACAGCGAGCACATCTCCCGCATCGAAGTGCATCTCAGCGATGGGAACGCGGACAAGTCCGGCGCGCATGACAAACGTTGCCTCATCGAAGCCCGCATCGAGGGCCGCCAGCCGGAGGTGGCCAGCGACGAGGCCGACACGCTCGAAGGCGCCTGGTCGGGCGCCGCGAAGAAATTGCAGCACGTCCTGGAGACGACCCTCGGCAAGCGCAATCACGTCAAGGGCGCGGAAACGATCCGTACCGGCGAGTTGTAAGCGGACGACAGCCGCCAGATACGCCACCCAACCCACCCGCGAGGAACAAGATCATGACCAGCAAAAAACCCGAGACGCCAACCACAAAGAAAACTGACAAACCCGCAGACACATCGCCCGCCCCCGTCGACCGCCCCGGCTTCGATATCGGCGGCGCATCGGGTGATGGCAACGCGGGAACAGGTGTCGGCCTCGGCCCGGACGCAGGCGAAGACGCAGACGATCGCCGCTTGCCGGGCCGCCGCGGCAAAGGGGTCTATCCCACACCTTCCCCCACCTGATCCCCGCCCGGCCTATACCGGCCGCCATGACAGGCCCGTCCGCCATCCTTACCCGTGGCTTCGCCGAGGCGCCGCGCTCCTGGCGAACGCCGGGACCTCATGCCGTTGGAGAAAGGAACTCGCCTCCCGCGCGCCCCTGAGGGGCCGGGGGTGAGGGGTCCAGGACACCCCGCAAACACGGCCCTCGCCGCGACTTCCGCTACCCCTCATCTCCAACCGTTCTGCCAAGGGAGAAGGGCGTGCTCTCTCCACGCCCTTTTCCAACCCATATCCCACTCGCGCTATACTGGGCCCCATGAGCCATCCGCCCGACATCATCCATCATGGCCTCGAACAGGCGCGGCTCGCGCTGTGGGCGATGATCAACATGACCAATGCCCACCTGCGCCCGCTCACACTGCGGCGCAGTCTCAAGCAGAAGGCCATGGGCCGGTTGAAACAGTTCGAAATCATCGTGCGGAGGTTGCTCACCCTGATGGCCCTGGCGCTCACCCTGCCAGCGGTCCGCCCACGGACCCGCCTCACCTGTGCCACCCCCACGCCGCTCCCCGAGGGCACCGAGATCGTCACCTTCCCGGCCCCGCGCCGATTCGCCCTGTAAGGAAGGGTCCAGCCGGATGTCGACCCGGACGCGTCCATGCTGTTTCCGGGCAGCGTCCGGGCAAGCGGCCCGGTCCCTGCCGCGCCCTTCCTCGCGCGCGTCTCTGCGCTCTACAAGGTGCTCGAAGCGCCGGAACGCTATGCCAAACGCCTCGCGCCCAGCCTTGCCCGCCAGCAGGAAGGCGGCGACCCAAGACCTGTCGCCCTGCCGATGGCCAGTGCCTATCGCCTCCGACCCGAACTCGGGCTGATCGCCACGGTCCTGCCGGGATTGCTCAACTTCGCGCTGGAAAAGTGGGACAATTCAAGCTGAGTCCGACACGCTTGTCAGACTGGCATGCCGGGCGCCGGGAGGTGTTCCCGGTTACGGGCGCACCCCTCTCCCTCGGGCTTGTGAGGACCAGTCATCGCACTGAGATGGCCCGAGCAAGGGGCCAGGTGTCAGGGGGCATTGCTGCAAAGAGATTATGGCTGTGGACGCGCGGGCCGGTGCCCCCTCATCCCCCCTTCTTCCCAAGGCGAGAAGGGGGAAGTCTCAAGGCTGCAACCGATACCCGCCCGCATCCGTCAGCAAGAGGCGCGCATGCGACGGATCCGGCTCGACCTTCTGGCGCAGGCGGTAGATATGCGTTTCCAGCGTGTGCGTCGTCACGGCGGCATTATAGCCCCACACTTCCGACAGGAGTTCCTCGCGCGCCACCGGCTTGCCGCCGGCGCGGTAGAGATATTTCAGGATATTGGTTTCCTTCTCCGTCAGGCGCACCTTGCGGCCCTCGGATGTCACCAGCAGCTTCATCGACGGGCGGAAATCATACGGCCCCACCTGGAAGGTCGCGTCTTCCGACTGTTCAAAGCTGCGCAAATGCGCCCGGACGCGCGCCAGCAGGACGGAAAACTTGAACGGCTTGGTGACATAATCATTCGCCCCGGAATCCAGCCCCAGGATCGTGTCTGCATCCCCGTCCTGCCCGGTCAGCATGATGATCGGCGCGCGCACGCCCTTCTGGCGCATCAGCTTGCAGGCTTCGCGGCCGTCAAGGTCGGGCATCTCGACATCCAGCAGGATCAGATCGATCCGCTCGGCCACGGCTGTCTCGATGCCATCGCGCGCATTGGCCGCCTGCAGGGTTTCAAAGCCGTCATGCAATTCGAACTGCTCGGCCAGTGCCTCACGCAGGTCATTATCGTCATCAACGAGCAGGATTGTCTTTTTTGCAGACATATGGGCGCTCCATCCGGTCCAATTTCGCCTTGCACATATCCAAGACGGCGGCAGAAGTCATAAGAATGTGAATGACAGCCGATCACAACACAGGGAGTTGCCCGTGAACAGCCACTTCATTGCCCGCGCCGATGGCAGCTTCTTCGGCATGGATTTCGCCTGCCAGTGCGCGCTCGGCGTCGGCGGTGTCATTGGCGCAGACCTGAAGCGCGAAGGCGATGGCGCCTCGCCGATCGGCATCTGGCTGACACGCCGCCTGTTCTACCGTCCTGACCGGACCGCCCCGCCTGAAACCCGGCTGCCAATGGTTCCGCTGCGGGCCCATGACGGCTGGTGCGATGCACCGGATGATCCGCTCTACAACCGCCCCGTCTCCCTGCCCTACGCGGCCTCGGCGGAAAAGCTCTGGCGGGCCGATCATGTCTACAATCTCATTGTCGAGCTCGGCTACAATGACGATCCGGTCGTGCCGGGCAAAGGCAGCGCCATCTTCCTGCATCTTGCCCGCGAAGCCTACCAGCCGACCGAAGGCTGCATCGCGCTCGCCGAGACAGACCTGCGCACAGTGCTGCGCTTCCTGACGCCGGACTCGCGCATCGAGATCGCCATCTAGCGCGCCCCGAACAGGGCCGAGCCGATCCGCACATGCGTCGCGCCGAACTGCGCGGCCAGCGCATAATCGCTGCTCATGCCCATCGACAGGCCGGCAAGCCCATGGCGCTTCGCCAGCTTGGCCAGCAGCGCAAAGTGCGGACCCGCTGGCTCATCGACGGGGGGAATACACATCAGCCCCTGCACATCGAGGCCGCAGTCTCCGGCCGCAAACGCAAGCAGGCCGGCCAGCCCGTCGGGCAGGACGCCCGCCTTTTGCGGTTCTTCGCCTGTATTGACCTGAATGAACACCGGTACGTTTCGCCCGGCCTTTTCCATCGCCTTGGCCAGCGCCCGCGCCAGTTTTTCCCGGTCCAGCGTCTCGATCACGTCAAACAGCGCGACGGCATCCTCGGCCTTGTTGGTCTGCAGCGGCCCGATCAGGCGCAATTCGAGATCCGGGAATTGCGCGCGCCGCCCGGTCCAGTGCGCCTGTGCCTCCTGTACACGGTTTTCGCCAAACACGCGCTGGCCCGCCGCCAGCATCGCCTCGATTTTCTCGTCCGGTTGAGTCTTGGAGACGGCCACCAGAACAGGCGGCGGCGTGGCCGCATCTGCCAGCTCCGCCAGAATCTCGCTGCGCCGCTTGGCAAGTGTGAGGGAAACCGTATCAGTCATGCTGATGACCTTGAAACGCCAATCCTCGCCAAAGCGCAAGCTTCTGGCAGCCGCGCGCGCGGCCAGGTCGCATTTGCCCGGCGCTCTGCCGCCCGTCCTGTTCTTGACGGATCCGTCCCGCACGCCCGTTCCTGTTGCCACAGCAAAGCGCCTGCCCGCCGGATGGGGCGTGATCTACCGCCACTTCGGCGCGTCTGATGCCGCAGGCACGGCCAGCGCCCTGGCCCGTATTTGCCGCGAGCGCGGGCTCTGCTTCCTGATTGCGTCCGACCCGCTTCTGGCAATGGCCACTGGCGCAGACGGCGTTCACTGGCCTCACGCAAAAGTCGCCGCCTCACGCAAATGGCAGGGCCGGTTTGCTCTGATGACGGCGAGCGCCCATTCCCCCGAAGAGCTCCGCGTGCTCGCCCGCTATCCCGTCGATGCCGCGCTGGTCTCGACCGCCTTTGCGTCAAACAGCCCGTCTGCCCGGGCGCCGCTTGGGGCTCTTCGCTTGCGAGCCATCGCGCGCGCCAGCGCTTGCCCGGTTTTTGCCCTTGGCGGCGTCTCCGCCGAAAATGCTGCGCAAGTGGCAAGCTTTTCCGGCATCGCGGCCGTGGATGCGCTCACGCAGGTTTTCTAGGCGCGACGAGCACAGCGATGTCCCGGCGCAAGACGATGGTCAGGCGCGGTCAGATGCTAAATTTGCTGGAACGCAGAAAATCAGAACTTGAAGGCCGACTTGAGACGAATACCGGTCTCAACCTGGCTGTCCTCCCACTGCGATGTGTCATTCAACCGTTCGGCGCCCAGACTGACTTCACCGCCAACCGAGAAGCGGGGTGTCACGCGGAATGTGGCGCCAGCCTGCATCTGCTCTCGCGGAAGCGGCGAGGAATCCGCGCGGGTCAACATGTCGAGATTCAGCTGCCAGCGGGCATTGCCGCCAAACTGGACGGAAAAGTCATCGGTCGATTCTGGCTGCCACGAAGGCTTGGCGTCTGCAGGCTTGGCCTGGGCAAACTGGCGATACCAGTCAGCTTCCGCAGCCTTGCTTTCGGAAAGGGAGGGTGCTTCGATCTTGAGTATGTCTCCAGGCACAGACGGATCGGCCACTGCCGGCAGGGCCAGCATGGCTGAAAACACTGTGAGAGAGAGGATCAAGCCCGATTTCATTTCCTACACCTTCGCGCTTAAGAATAGTCATCCGAGCCGGTTAAGAGAAGATTAACATTCGGAGAGGCGGGCATTTTAAAGCGATAGTGTGATTTCTAACACAACACCTTCGGCAGAATCCCGATTCATGGGCACTGAAATCACTCCGGTTCGCCTTTGGCGGGTTGTCTGGCTGCGATACCCGGCCGCAATGCGCACTCCTTCGTGCACTTCCCGGGCGGCGCCGAGGCTCCATGATTCGCTTTCCAGGCCAGTCAGGTCGTCAGTTGCCTCGCCATAGTCGGCACCAAAATCGATCGAGAATGCCCGCTTCGTTACACCAATCGACCAGGCCGAATAGTCTCCGGGGCCGCTGTCCACGCCATTATTGCTGCCGAGGATGCTGGCGCCGACCGTGATCGTATCGAATTCAGCCGATGCACCAGCCGACCATGTTTCTATGGTGCCATAGATATCCGGCGTCACCGACGCGCTGACATCTGCCCGGCTATAGGCCAGCGCAGCCTGCAGCCTGACGCCGCTTTCGCGCAATTTCCGCGACACGTTCAAGGATGCCTCTGCCGCCGATTCGATGCTGAGCTCCGGGCTTCCGGCCAGGCGCCGCGCCGGATCCCGGTCCAGGCCGCGCACATCCGCGCTGGGCGTGAATGACACGCCTGCCCGCACGCCGAGGATACGCGGGCTCGCATAGCTCACTTTCAGCGCGGGCCCCGTCAGGTCGTGATCGGTGCGAATATAGGCCTGTCCGGTTGGATCGAGCACCGGGTTGGCCGCTGCGGCCTTCACAAATACGCTCGGCGCGCCTTCGTGGAAGCGGGCCGCCACGCCCTTGTCGCGCCCCAGCCTGACTTCGCCATAGCCACCTTCAGCATAGATATAGGCTTGCTCCAGCTGGCCGCGCGTCCCGACATGCTCGCGCCGGGCGCTTGCCGCCAGGCCGCTGAAACCGCCCTGCCACCCCCCGGCCACAGCCTCGAAGCCCTCTGGAATGCCGCTGAACCCGGCCCGAGCCGGATGGTCGTGCTGCACTTCGAACCGCCCTGTCGCCCCGATCTCCAGCCCATTGTCCAGAACCCGGTTCGTGGATATCCCGAAAGCGCCCAGCATGGTAACGGGCGAACCCGATGCGGACGACGCAGCGATGGCGCCTTCGGCTTCATGTGCCGTTTCCCACACGTCCCAGTCTTCCTCTGCGATTGCAGGGCTGGCCGCGACACCCAGTACAGCCAGCAGCGTCAGTGGTTTCCACATTGTCTTTCTCCTGCAAACACCTTGGGCACTCTACGGCACATCAGCACTGGCGAGCCCGGACTCCCCTTGTTATACAAACTGCTGTCAACAAGGTCTTGCACTCAGGAACAATCTCCATGGTCAAACACATCCTCACCGCCGCCCTGGCAGGCATGCTGATCGTTTCCGGTTGCCAATCCGGCGGCAGCAAGAAGAACGAAGGCCAGATCACCCAGCAGAATATCGGCACGGTCAATCCATACCTCTGGCGCGCCACGCTTGATACGTTCGAAAACATGCCGGTGCAGAGCGCCGACCCCGTCGGCGGCCTTGTCGTCTATGACTGGAAGTCATTCGCCGATTCCCCGGACGAGCGGATCAAGGCGACGGTCTATATCCTCGACACGCGCCTCCGGGCGGACGGTGTCAAGGTGTCGGTCTTCCGCCAGACCAATGTGGAGGGAACCTGGACAGACGCCAGCGTTGATCCCGAAACCGGAATCCAGCTCGAGAACAAGATCCTTGAGCGCGCCCGAACGCTGAAAGCTTCACAAATCGGCTAGAACGCCGGACAATCAACCTTTTCCAGAGGAGCGGGACATGGCCACCCGTTATGATCCGCAGGCCGCGGAAACCAGATGGCGTGCCGCGTGGGACGCAGCAGACCTGTTCAGGGCAAAGTCACCTGCCGAGGCCGGGGACGCGCCTAAGGCATACATCCTCGAAATGTTCCCTTACCCGTCCGGCCGCATTCACATGGGTCATGTGCGCAACTATGCCATGGGTGACGTGGTGGCGCGGTACAAGCGCGCCAACGGCTTCAATGTCCTGCACCCGATGGGATGGGACGCTTTCGGCATGCCGGCTGAAAACGCCGCGCTTCAGCGCAAGGTTCATCCCGGCAAATGGACCTATGAAAACATCGCCGCCATGCGCGCGCAGCTGAAAAAGCTGGGCCTGTCGCTCGACTGGAGCCGCGAGTTTGCCACCTGCGATCCGGAATATTATGGCGCGCAGCAGGACCTGTTCCTGAAGATGCTTGATAAGGGCCTCGTCTACCGCAAGGCCAGCAAGGTCAACTGGGACCCGGTCGACAATACCGTCCTGGCCAATGAGCAGGTGGTTGACGGCCGCGGCTGGCGCTCCGGCGCCATCGTGGAACAGCGTGAATTGACGCAATGGTTCTTCCGCATCACCCATTATGCCGAGAGCCTGCTGGAAGAGGTGCAGAAACTCGAACGCTGGCCTGAAAAGGTCCGCACCATGCAGGCGAACTGGATCGGTCGGTCCGAAGGCCTGCAGATGCGCTTTGCCTTTTCCGGAAACACGCCCGAGGGCTTCGAAAACGGTGTCGAGATTTTCACGACCCGCCCCGACACGCTGTTCGGCGCCAGTTTCATCGCCCTGTCACCCGATCACCCGCTGACGCTGCAGCTCGCGAAAGACAATGACGCGCTTACCTCTTTCCGCGCCGAGTGCGCCGCCGTGGGCACGAGCGAAGAGGCCATCGAGACGGCGCCGAAGCTTGGCTTCGATACCGGTCTCACCGTCCGGCACCCGTTTGACCCGGGCCGCACCCTGCCCGTCTGGATCGCGAACTTTGTCCTGATGGGCTATGGTACCGGCGCCATATTCGGCTGCCCGGCGCATGACCAGCGCGATATCGAGTTTGCCCGCAAGTACGGCCTGTCCGTGACCCCCGTTGTCTTGCCGCCGGATGCCGACGCGGCAACGTTCAACGTCGAAGACGACGCCTATACCGGTGTCGGCACAATCTTCAATTCCGGCTTCCTTGATGGCTTGCCGATTGACGAGGCCAAGCGGCAGTCCATTGCAAAGATTGAATCCCTCCGTCTCGGCGAGAGCAAGGTGAACTACCGTCTGCGCGACTGGGGTGTTTCCCGCCAGCGCTATTGGGGCTGTCCGATTCCCGTCATCCATTGCGAGACATGTGGCATCGTTCCCGTGCCGGCGGCTGACCTGCCGGTTCGCCTGCCCGACGACGTGACCTTCGACACACCGGGCAATCCGCTGGAACGCCATCCGACCTGGAAACACACGGCCTGCCCGGACTGCAATGGCAAGGCGCGCCGCGAGACCGATACGCTCGACACGTTCGTCGACAGTTCCTGGTATTATGCCCGCTTCGCCAGCCCGGACGATATGGCAGAGCGCGCCTACTGGCTGCCGGTCGACCAGTATGTCGGCGGCGTCGAGCATGCCGTGCTCCACCTGCTGTATGCGCGCTTCTTCGCCCGGGCGATGCGCGACATCGGCGAACTTGACCTTCCGAACGGAGAACCGTTTGCGGGCCTGTTCACGCAAGGCATGGTGACCCACGAGACCTACAGGTCTGCCGGTGGTGACTGGCTGGAGCCTTCCGACGTCGAACAAAGAGACGGCAACTGGATCGAGATCGCAACGGGCAAGCCGGCCAGTGTCGGACCGATCGAGAAGATGTCCAAGTCGAAGAAGAACACTGTCGACCCGGATGCCATCATCACGGCATTTGGCGCGGATACGGCGCGCTGGTTTGTCCTGTCGGATTCACCGCCAGAGCGTGATGTCGAGTGGACCCAATCCGGCGCCGAAGGTGCAGCGCGATTTACCCAGCGTATCTGGAGCGTCTTTGACGCCCTGCCCGAAACCGCGACAGGCGACATCGGATCTGACGCGGCCTCCATTGCCCTGCGCAAGGCATCGCACAAGGCCGTTGCCGCCATCGACAAGGCAGTCAACGAGTTCCGCTTCAACTCTGCTGTTGCCAGCATCCATGAATGGGTAGCGGCCTTGAAGAAAGCTGAAACCGGAAGCGACGACACGCGCGGTGCACGGCACGAAGCAGCCTCCATGCTGGCGCGCTGCCTGACGCCATTCATGCCGCACCTGGCTGAAACCTGCTGGGAACGGATTGGCGGAACCGGCTTTGTCTCGGCTGCAAGCTGGCCAAAACCGGACCCGGCCCTGCTGGAAGACGACACTGTCACCATCGCTGTTCAGGTGAATGGCAAACGCCGTGGCGAAATCACGGTTTCGAAGACGCTGGCAAATGACGCGGTCGAGGCGGCCGCCTTTGCCCAGCCGGATGTTGCGGCCTTCATCCATGGCAAGGCCGTCAAGAAAACCATTGTCGTTCCCGGCCGTATCGTGAATATCGTGGTCGCATGAAACAGCTTTTCGCCGCCCTGCTTCTTCTTTCGCTGGCCGCCTGCGGCTTCCAGCCCGTCTACGCGCCAGTATCCAGTGCGCTTGCTGCTGGCGGGCCGATTACCGTCGAGCCCATTCGCGGCCGGTCCGGTTACATGTTGCGCCGGGCCCTGCAGGAAGAACTCGCGATCGGGTTGCCTGGTGTGACCGAGCCCGCCACGCTGAACGTTGTCCTGAAGGAGAACCTCACACGGCTCGCCTTCAAGCCTGATGGCGCTGCCTCGCGCTCGAGCGTGATCGCGAGTGGCCGCTATGTGCTTGCGCGGGAAAGCGGGGCCATTTCGGGCCGGGTTGATGCCCAGACTGACTTCGCTGTCCCGGCCAGCTCGTATGGCGACATCGCCGCACAGACCAGCGCCTATGACCGGACGATGCGGGAACTGGCGAAAGAGATCGTCGACGACCTGCGTTTGCAGCTTTCCGCCAACTGATGCTGCTAAAGGGCAAGCAGGCGATCACCTTTTCCCGCAGGCCGGATCCGGCAATCTGGGCTGTCCTGGCCTTCGGGGACGATGAGGGCCTCGCCAGCGACGTATCCGCCAGCCTGGTCAAGGCCTGGACACCCAGGACCGGCGCACTGGAAGTGTCCGTGCTTGATGATGATGCGATCAAGAAAGATCCGGCACTCCTGTTCGATAATCTCGAGGCAGTGTCACTGCTCGGCGAGCCAAGGGTCATCCGCGTCCGCACGAGCGGTGACAAGATTGCCTCCCTGCTCGCCGAGGCCATTGCCGAAGGCGACACGGGCGAACACCGCTACGCCGCCAGGCTGGTTATCGAGGCCGGAAGTCTGGCGTCCAAATCAAAGCTGCGCGCTGCAGCCAGTTCGGCCAACCGCACAGCCTGTCTGCAATTGTTTGCCGATGAAGCGGGCGACATTGAGGACCGGGTCAAGGCCGCCCTGCTCGAGGTCGGTGCCACGATCGATCCTTCTGCCCTATCAGCCTTCACCGGAGACCTGCCCGGCCATCGGGGCATCGCCAATTCCGAGATCGAAAAGCTTGCACTTTATGCACGCGGCCTCGGGCGCGACGTGACGCTCATGGATATTCGCGCGCTGTCTGCGACCGATATTGATCATGACCTCTCGGCCGCCATCCGGGCCACATTGTCCGGCGATCTCGTCGCGGCCAATACGGCCCTGCAGCGCCTCGAAATCGCGGGCACATCCGCCATCTCGATCCTGCGCGCGCTGCAAAGCGAAACGCTCAGGATGCTGGATGCGCACAAGCGAATGGCAGCAGGTGAAGGCGCGCCCGGCATGAAGCTCAGGCCGCCGGTATGGCAAAGCGACTGGCCAGCCTTTCGCGCGCGTCTCGCCAAGTGGCCGCAAAAGCGGCTCTTGCGGATTCTCGAGCGGATTTACGACGCCGAAAGCCAGGCGAAATCGGGATCCGGCAGCGCCGATCCTGTTGTTCGTGTACTGATGAATGAGCTCGGCAATGCTGCCGCGCTGGTGGACTGATCTAGCGTTTGGCCGTCAGGCGGCGGCACACGTCATCGAGCTGTTCCAGGTCGCGATACCGGATCCTGAGCTCGCCGCCATCCTTCCCGTGCCGGATATCAACAGCGAGGCCCAGCGTACGCGTCAGGTCAGCTTCCAGCGCTTCGGTATCGACATCCTTTTCGGGCGCCGGTGACTTGGCAGACTTGGTCTCAATCGACCCGCCTTCGCGTGCATCCTTCGCCCTGGCTTCCACATCACGGACGCTAAGACCCTTTTCAGCCGCCATGCGGATCAATGCTTCGGGATCGGGTGCGCCAAGCGCCGCACGCGCATGCCCGGCACTCAGCTTTCCCTCACGCACAAAGGCCCGGGCGCTTTCCGGCAGCTGCAGCAGCCGCAGCGTGTTTGCAATATGAACACGGCTCTTGCCGACACTGCTTGCCAGGCTGTCCTGCGTCCGCCCGAAGCGCTTCATCAGCGCCTCATAGGCCTCGGCCTCTTCAATTGGATTGAGGTCAGCCCGCTGGACGTTCTCGATGATGCCGATTTCGAGCAGTTCGAGCTCATCGATATCGCGCACCAGCGCGGGGATGGATTTGAGGCCCGCCAGCTTGGCAGCCCGCCAGCGTCGTTCGCCGGCAATGATCTGGTACTTGCCGCTATCCTTCGGATCGGGCCGAACGAGAATCGCCTGCAGCACGCCCTTGCTCTTCAGAGAATCCGCAAGCTCGTTCAACGCAGCCTCGTCGAATGAGCGCCGCGGCTGGGCCGGATTGCGGCGGATCAGCTCAATATCGATCTCGTTCGAGACGGTCGCTCGCGGCTTGCCTCCCTCGGTCGCAGGCACCGCGCCGACAGCATCAATCTCACCCATCAGGGCAGACAGGCCGCGGCCAAGACGAGACGGTTTGCTCTTTGCTTCGTCGGACATATCGTTCAGGCCGCTCTCGACTTTTCGCGCTGCAGGACTTCAGACGCGAGACGGATATAGGCCTCGCTTCCCGGACACCGATAGTCGTACAGCAAGGCCGGTTTGCCAAAGGACGGCGCTTCTGAAAGCCGCACATTGCGCGGAATGACCGTATTGTAGACCTTGTTGCCGAAATGCGCCCGCACCTGGTCGGCCACCTCATCCGACAGGTTGTTGCGCCGGTCATACATGGTCAGCACAACGCCCTGGATCTCCAGGTTGGGATTCAGCCCGGACCGCACCGCCTCAACCGTCCGCATCAGTTGGGACAGGCCTTCCAGCGCCAGGAACTCGCACTGCAACGGCACAAGCAGCGCATCGGCTGCCGTCATGGCATTCAGGGTCAAGGACGACAGGGATGGCGGGCAATCGATCAGGATATAATCGTATTTCACCAGATCGCCGTGTTCGGCCCGGTCGATGTAATCCATCAGCGCGTCACGCAGGCGATAGGACCGGCGCGCATCCGTCGCAAGTTCGGTTTCGACGCCCGACAGGTTCTCGTCTCCGGGAACGATGTCGAGACGCGGAACGATGGTCGACAGAACCGTCTTCTCCATCGCGACACGATCGACCACGAGATCATAGCTCGTCAGCGTCCGGTCTGGCCGGGAAATACCGAGTCCCGTGGAGGCATTACCCTGCGCATCGAAATCCACGATCAGGACCCGGCGGCCAACGGCGGCCAGCGCTGTGCCCAGATTGATCGAAGTTGTCGTCTTTCCGACGCCACCCTTCTGGTTCACAACCGCAAAAATTCTCGGCTTAGTCGCCACCTTGCAGCTCCCTTATGATTAATACGACGCCCGAACCGCCACTGCGACTCGGAATCGCCTCATACGCGAAACTCCACCTTTGTTGGGCCTGCGTCAATTCTTCTTCCCAGCGTTCGCCCTTCAGGAATAGCCCTGCCGCACCCTTTTTCATCCAGGGTGCGGCATAGTCCAGAAGCTTCGGAAGCGGCGCAAAGGCCCGTGCGGTCACCAGATCTGCCGGTACGGTCTCCGCCGATTCCACGCGCCCCTGAATCACACTTGCCGAAAGATCGCCGGCCGAAATCGCGGCGCGAAGGAAGTTGGTCTTCTTCCCCACGCTCTCAATCATCGTCACGTGGCCCGCAGGCCGGGCGGCCGCGATGATCAGTCCCGGAAAGCCGGCGCCCGATCCGAGGTCCACCACACGGGCGTCTTCCGTGATATGGTCCAGTAACTGGAGGCAATCGGCCACATGGCGCTGCCAGATGTTCGGCCATTCGCGTGGGCCGATCAAATTGCTCTTCACGCGCCACACATCGAGCGTGTCGATCACCCGGTCGAGACGCTCCTGCGTTTCACGTGAAACATCATGGGCGGCCAGAAATACCGCGCGGTCATTCCCCTCACCCACGGGTCATACCGCCCTTGCCCGGCGTTTCACGTGACTGAGCAAAGCCGTCAGCGCGCCGGGGGTCACGCCTTCGATTCGTCCCGCCTGGCCAAGCGTTGCCGGGCGGATCGCTTCAAGTTTCTGGCGGACCTCGTTCGAAAGCCCGCCGATGGCGGCATAGTCCAGGCCTGCCGGAAGGGTCAGGCTTTCATCCCGGCGAAGCGCCGCGACATCCGCTGCCTGCCGTTCCAAGTATCCGGCGTAAAGCGCCTCGATTTCCAATTGGGCGCCAATGGCGGGCGCCATGTCAGACAATTCCGGCCAGACTTTCGTCAGGGCCACCAGGTCGATATCCTTGTAGGCGAGATAGTCCCAGGCCGACCGGACACGGCCATCCTGATTGATCTCCCATCCCGCCTGGGCGGCCTTGGCCGGAGACAGGGTCAGGGACTGCAGCGTTTCACGCGCTCGGGTTAATGCATCTTGTTTCACGTGAAACACTTTGGCCCGAATCGGCCCCACAATGCCGGATTCGACGCCTTTTCGCGTCAAACGCTGGTCTGCATTGTCGGCGCGAAGGGCCAGGCGGTATTCGGCGCGGGATGTGAACATGCGATAGGGCTCCGTAACGCCCCGCGTCACAAGATCGTCGATCAAGACTCCGATATAGGCCTCGGCCCGGTCGAATATCACGGCATCCTTCCCGTCGGCGCTTCGCGCCGCATTCATGCCGGCGACGAGCCCCTGGGCACCCGCTTCCTCATACCCTGTCGTCCCGTTGATCTGGCCCGCCAGATACAGTCCCGGCAAGGCGCGAACCTCCAATGCGGGCGTCAGGGCGCGCGGATCGACATAGTCATACTCAATCGCATAGGCATATTGGCGAATGACTACATCCTCGAGTCCCGGAATGGTCCGGATAAACTGATCCTGGACGGGTTCCGGCAGCGAGGTCGAAATGCCGTTCGGATAGACGGTATCGTCTTCGAGTCCTTCCGGTTCGAGGAATATCTGATGGCGATCGCGATCCGCGAAACGGTCGACCTTGTCTTCGATGGAGGGGCAATATCGCGGTCCACGCCCGGCAATCGCGCCCGAATAGACGGCTGACTGGCCGATATTCCGGGCGATGATCGCGTGCGTTTCCGGCGTCGTCCACGTAATACCACACGCCACCTGCGGCACGCGGATCTCGTCTGTCAGATAGGAAAACGGGATCGGCGTCTCGTCGGCTGGCTGCATTTCGAGCCGCTCCCAGGCAATCGTCTTGCCGTCGAGCCGGGCAGGCGTGCCTGTTTTCAACCGTCCCATTGGCAGGCCGAGCGAATAGAGACGGTCCGAAAGACCGATCGCGGGTGCCTCGCCCACACGGCCGGCCGGAATACGCTTCTCGCCGATATGGATCATGCCCTTGAGAAATGTGCCCGTCGTGATGACGATCTTCTTCGCGCGGTATGACGTGCCGGTCAGACCGGTCACACCCGCCAGTACGCCCTCATCCAGGATCAAATCCTCCGCACCATCCTCGACAATGGTCAGGTTCGGATAGTCGGCGAGCTCCGCCTGCATGGCTGCACGGTAGAGCGCCCGGTCGATCTGCGCACGCGGTCCCCAAACGGCCGGCCCCTTTGACCGGTTCAGCATGCGAAACTGAATGCCGGCTTTGTCTGCCAGGCGCCCCATCAGGCCGTCCAGCGCATCGATTTCCCGCACGAGATGGCCTTTTCCGAGGCCCCCGATGGCCGGGTTGCAGCTCATTTCACCGATTGTCGATCGCTTGTGCGTGACCAGAGCCGTTCGCGCGCCATAGCGTGCGGCTGCAGCGGCCGCTTCACAACCGGCATGTCCGCCGCCGATTACAATTACATCAAATTCGTGTGGCATCGCCATCGCGTTCAGGCCTCGGGAAACAGGGTATTCTGGCGGACATATAACCGCGCAGGCGCCTAAACCCTAGGGGTCATTTGCCGATGCAGAACTCAGAAAACACAGCGCCGAGCACGTCTTCGACACCAACGACACCGATAATTGAGCCGAGCTGGCGAAGCGCCATGCGAATATCCTCCGCAGCCAGTTCTGCCCCGACATCATTGGCCAGGGCATCGCGCGCAGCCTCAAGGCTGCTCAAACCGTCCTGCAGCCGGGCCCTGTGGCGCTGGCGCGTTATCACCGGCGCTTCCACAGAGGCTGCATACTTACCAACGAAGTCAGCGATGGCTTGTTCCAGCGCATCCACACCGCTACCGGCTTTTGCGGAAATCACATGGTCGGCGTTCAGTTCCGATGGCGCTGATTGAAGGTCCACCTTGTTGAGGACCACAAGGTCGCCCGGCTCGCGATAGTCCGTTGACAGAACACTTGTCTCCGGCACCTCTGCATCAATCAGGAAAATCCGCAGGTCTGCCTCGCGGGCCGCACGTTCCGCCCGGCGCACGCCTTCCGCTTCAATCTCGTCATCGGTCGACCGCAGCCCGGCCGTATCGGCTATCCAGACAACATGCCCGCCCATCACGCGGCGCACTTCAATTACGTCCCGTGTCGTGCCGGCCTTTGCCGTAACGATGGCCGCTTCGCGCCGGGCCAGCCGGTTGAGCAGGGTCGACTTGCCGGCATTGGGCGCGCCGATAATGGCGACCCGAAAGCCATCCCTTATGCGCTCGCCAATGCCGCCATCACCCAATGCCGCGCGGACCTGCGCAATCACGTGGTCCAGCTTCGCAAGGATTGGGGCCGTCGTGTCCTGCGGCGCATCGCCTTCATCCGGGAAATCAATCGCCACTTCGACCAGTGCCAGCACACCCGTCAGCTCGGCACGCCAGCCCGCATAGGTCTCCGACAATCCGCCCCCGAGCTGCCTCAGCGCCTGCGCCTTTTGCGCGCGAGTCTCTGCTTCAATGATGTCGGCCACGCCTTCAGCTTCAGTCAGGTCCAGCTTGCCGGCCTCGAAGGCGCGCCGCGTGTACTCACCAGGCTCGGCCATGCGCACGCCCTCATGGGCTGTGAGGGCACTCAGTGAGTGTTCGATCACTGCGGCCCCGCCATGCAGGTAAAGCTCAAGCGTGTCTTCGCCCGTATAGCTGCCGGGCCCTGGCATGAACACGGCGAGGCCCCGGTCGATCAGCCCGCCACCCGCATCACGGACATCGGTCAGCGTCGCATGGCGCGCAGCCGGAATGCCGCAATCAAGGTGTTGCGCGGCCAGCCAGGCAACCTTCGGCCCGGACAGACGAAGGATCGCTATCGCAGCTGGCGGAGCACCCGAAGCGAGGGCGCAAATTGTGTCGCGCTCGCTCATATGCGTGCCCGTTTCCCTAGTTTTTCATCGCTTCGAAGAACTCGTCATTGGTCTTCGTCTGGCGCAATTTGTCGATGAGGAAGTCAATGGCATCATTGGTGCCCATCGGGCCCAGGATGCGGCGCAGGATGTAGATCTTGGACAGCTGATCAGGCGGCGTGATCAGCTCTTCCTTACGTGTGCCGGACTTCATGATGTCGATAGCCGGGAAGGTGCGCTTGTCGGCAATCTTCCGGTCGAGCACCACTTCCGAGTTACCGGTGCCCTTGAATTCCTCGAAGATCACTTCGTCCATCCGGCTGCCGGTATCGATCAGCGCGGTGGCGACAATGGTCAGCGAACCCCCGTTCTCGACGTTCCGCGCGGCGCCGAAGAAACGCTTCGGCCGTTGCAGCGCGTTAGCATCCACACCGCCGGTCAGCACCTTGCCCGAACTTGGCACGGTCGTGTTGTAGGCGCGGCCAAGGCGGGTGATCGAGTCGAGCAGGATGACAACATCGCGCTTATGCTCGACCAGGCGCTTGGCCTTCTCGATCACCATTTCGGCAACCTGGACGTGGCGTGTTGCCGGCTCGTCGAATGTCGAGGCAACCACCTCGCCCTTTACGGTGCGGCGCATGTCGGTCACTTCTTCCGGGCGTTCGTCGATCAGCAGTACGATCAGGTAGCATTCCGGATGGTTCTCTTCGATCGCGGCGGCAATGTTCTGCAGCAGAACCGTCTTGCCGGTGCGCGGCGGCGCAACGATCAGGGCGCGCTGGCCCTTGCCGATCGGCGCCACAATATCGATCACGCGGCCGGACCGGTCTTTCTTGGTCGGGTCGCGGCTCTCCATCTTCATCCGCTCTTCCGGATAAAGCGGGGTCAGGTTGTCGAAGTGGACCTTCTTGTTGGCTTTCTCCGGCTCTTCGAAATTGATCTTCGACACGTCGGTCAGGGCGAAGTAGCGCTCATTGTCCTGCGGGGCGGTGATCGGGCCCTCGACCGTGTCACCTGTCCGGATGTTCGCCTTCTTCAGCACTTCGGGGCTGACATAGATGTCGTCCGGACCGGGCAGGTAGTTCGATTCCGGCGAGCGCAGGAAGCCGAACCCGTCGGTGAGCACTTCCAGCACGCCGAGCCCGGTTATCTCGACTTCGCTGTCGGCGAGTTCCTTGAGGATCGCGAACAGCATGTCCTGCGTACGCAGTGCTGACGCGTTCTCGACCTCAAGCTCCTCGGCATAGAGCAACAGCTCTTCGGGTGATTTGGCTTTGAGTTCGCGCAGGGTGACGCTGGTGAGGTTGTCGAGCATGGATAGGGCCATTTCTGGAGGGAGTCGGGATGCAGACCGGGTCGGATCAAATTGTGGGGGACCGGGCGAAAATGAGTTCGCGCTGCACAAGGACTGTGCGCCGGTTGGCCTGCATATGCGGCAAACAAGCCTGTTTCGTCAAGCGCGAATGGCGTCTCCGCCTCAGAACGGTTTGACGGCGACCAGTATCACAATCACGATCATCAGCAGGAATGGTACCTCGTTCAGCATGCGCAAGGTCTTTGCCGAAACGCCGTCGCCGCCCCGGTCAATCTTTTTGCCGAGACGAACGAAATAGCCATGCAGGCCGGACAGGATGAGCACCAGAACCAGTTTCACGTGCAGCCAGCCGTGCGACAGCAGGTCCTGATTCATCCAGAGCATGGCCAGGCCGAATACCCAGACGAGGATCAGGCTCGGGTTCATGATGATCATGCGCAGCTGGTAGGAGGCCTTCTTCATCGCTTCGTATAACGGCTCGCCCGGCTGGCTCGATAATTGGTGAATCTTGTAGCGCGGATAGACCAGAAGGCTGGCCATCAGCGAGACCACAAAGATGATGTGAAGGGCTTTCACCCAGAGATACAGCATCAGATTCCGCCCTTCCTAGGCTGTCGCACGCACGGCCTGGCCGGCCTTGCGCACCACATCGGCGTGTGGACAGCCCGATGCGCCCGTCGGGCAAAGACGGCTTCCGGCACATGACCGGATCGTCCCCGTCATGTCCAGCGCCGCCAATGTTTCATTGGCCAGTGTCCGGATGAAGCCGGGATGCACGCCCAGCGCCTCGACGCGCGTATAGCTGGGGGCGCCATTCTGCTCGGCCAGCAGCTTGTATTCCTCGCCCAGTTCCACCAGAGTCTCGATATGCTCTGAAACGAACGCAATCGGCGCGATCAGGATATTGCGCCTGTCTTTCGCTGCGCGCTCGACCTCTTCATCGGTCGAGGGGCCGATCCATTTCAGCGGGCCGACACGGGACTGGTAACAGCCGACAACGTTCCAGTCCTGCGGCACGCGCGCTGCGATCATCGCCACAAGCGTCTCGCACTGCCATTGGTAGGGATCACCTGCGGCAACGATTTTTTCCGGCAAACCGTGCGCCGACAGCAGCAGGCTCACATCGCCTGGCCGGCCGGCCTGATCGAATGCCGCCATGATCTGGTCGACATGCGCCCCGATGAAACCTTCCTCGAAGGGATAGCAGCAGACGGTCCGCACCCGGCCGGAATAATGCTTCTTCCACTCGGTCAGGGACGATCCCGTCGTCGTCGTCGAGAATTGCGGATACAGCGGCAACAGCACGACTTCATCCGCGCCCCAGTCCTTGACCTCCCGGGCTGCATCCTTGGTGAAGGGGTGCCAGTATCGCATCGCAATGAATGTCCGCACCTCATCCCCCGGCAGCGCTGCGGCCAGCTGGATCTGCAGGGCTTCAGCCTGTTTCTCGGTTTCCGGTAACAGGGGCGATCCACCGCCAGAGCCCATCAGGGCATAATTCTTCCTGGCGGACGGCGCACGGGTCTTTGATATGAACCGCGCCAGTGCCCACCGGATCGGCAGCGGCGCCTGGATGATGGCCGGGTCATCGAACAGGTTGCGCAGGAATGGCTGCACGGCATCCGGGCCATCCGGGCCACCCAGGTTGAACAATACGACGGCAATCTTGCGGCCCATCAATAATCAGCCTTCCCGAATGATCTTGAGAACACGTTCGACATTCGCAATCGGCGTTTCCGGCCGGATACCGTGCCCAAGATTGAATATATGGGGGCGGCTCTGATAGGCTGCCACCAGTTCGCGGACGCGCGCATCCAGGCGCTCCCCGCCCTCGATCAGCAGCAGCGGATCAAGATGCCCCTGCACCGGCATCTGCGGTGGCAGGGAGGCGTTCACGAATGACGGTACCGCTGCCGTATCGAGGCCAACAGCCGTCACTCCGGTTACCGCTGCATATTCAGGCAGCATGGCCGCCGCGCCGCGCGGAAAGCCGATCACCGGCACCGTCACACCCATGTCCCGCAACAGCGTCACCAGCTTCGCCGTTGGCCTGATGATGACTTCCCGGAAGATATTGTCCGGCAAGCCTTCGGCCCAGCTATCGAACAGCATCAGCGCATCAGCGCCCGCCTCGACCTGCCTCACCAGATAATGCGCGGTCGCTTCGATCACATGATCCATTACGGCGGCCAGTTCATCCGGCCGGCCATGGGCCCAGCGCCAGGCGAGCGACTTGTCCGTCTTGCCCCGGCCCTCGATGGCATAAAGGCTAACCGTCCAGGGCGAACCGGCAAATCCGATCAGGGCGGTGTCCTTCGGCAGCTCCGCGCGCACACGCGACACGGTTTCGTAAACCGGTGCCAGCCGGTCAGCCGCTTTCTGCGCCGGCACCTTTCCGAGGTCTGAGGCGGAATCGATCTGCTGCACCAGCGGGCCAACCCCCTTTTCAAACTCCACGCCGAGGCCCATCGCGTCCAGAATGAGCAGGATGTCAGCGAACAGGATGGCGGCATCCATGCCATAGCGGCGAACCGGCTGAAGTGTCGCCTCGGTCGCCATTGAAGGCGTATAGCAGAAATCGAGAAAGTCCTTTGCCCGTGCTCGCAGCTCTAGATATTCCGGCAAATGGCGTCCGGCCTGGCGCATCATCCATACTGGAGGCCTCTTGGCAGGTGTGCCTTCAAGAACGCTGATCAGTTTTGATGTGCCGGTTTGCCCCATGACTTTCTCAAATCTCTCATTTTTCAAAAAGCCCGTCAGGGCGCTTATTATTACTATGCGGTGATATCAGGGGAGAAAGGCCACTCACAGGATTTGTCCAGCAAATTCCACACGCGAGTCACAGGGTGTCGCACCCCATTAAGGTTTCCTTAACCTGCAATCGCCGCGAGGGTTAATGAGCGATTAACACCCCTTGTGGAGTCACAGGATGAAACATAGCGGGAATACCGGGGAGTCGGATTCGGCTGCATGTGGATGGATTGTGACTCCCGGTGTGACGATTCTCTTGTCCACAGCTTGTACACAGGTCTTGTGAAATCGGTCTGCCATCGGCAAGAGAGTGAACCATGCCCAATCCGCCGCGCCCCAGCATCTATTTCAATGTCCACCTCGTGTCCGACAGCACGGGTGAAACCCTGAACGCCGTTCAGCGGGCCGCCTGTGCCCAGTTCGAGAATGTACAGCCGCTCGAGCACAACTACTACCTCGTTCGGTCAGAGCGCCAGCTCGAGCGCGTGATGCGTGAGATCGAGGCGGCGCCCGGCGTCGTCTGGTACACGATTTCCGATGAGGCCCTGCGCAAGCGGCTCGAAGCCTTTTGCCGCGAACGCGGCGTCGCGACGCTGCCCGTGCTCGATGCCTCCATCGCCATGCTCGGCCGCCATCTCGGCGTCTCGGCCAACCAGAAAGTCGCTGGCCAGCATGCGCTCGACCAGGACTATTTCGACCGGATGGAAGCCATCAACTTCACCCTGGCCCATGATGACGGCCAGAATGTCGATGGCCTGGTCGGCGCCGACGTCATCCTGCTAGGCGTCAGCCGCACATCGAAGACGCCGACATGCGTCTATCTCGCCAACCGCAAGGTCCGCGCCGGCAATATCCCGCTGGTTCCCGGCGTCCCGCTGCCGGCTTTCATCGAGGAACTCGGCGAAAAAGGCCCGATGGTTGTCGGCCTCAAGATCAGCGCCGAGCGGCTCGTCCAGATCCGCCGCCAGCGCCTTATCTCGCTGAACGAGGACGAACACACAATCTACGCCGATGAAGATGCGGTCCGCGATGAGGTCACCCAGGCCAACCGCCTCTTCCAGCGCAACAAGTGGAAAACGATCGACGTGTCGCGCCGCTCCGTCGAGGAGACCGCTGCGGCAATCCTCAATTTCCTCAACGAACGGCGCGGACACGCATGAGCCCCGGCATCACACTTGCCTCCGGCAGCGCCAGCCGCCGCGCGCTCCTGGCAGGGGCCGGAATCGACGCCGCCAGCATCAAGCCGAATGTCGACGAGGATGCCGCCAAGGCCGCCATGCGCGGCGAAGGCATGTCCGTGCGCGACCAGGCCATGCAGCTGGCCGAACTCAAGGCCATGAAGGTCTCGGCCCGCACACCTGGCCTCGTGATTGGCGGCGACCAGATGCTCTCGCTCGACAATGAAGCCTTCGACAAGCCTGCCGACCTGGATGCGGCGCGCGATCACCTGCGCAGGCTCTCCGGCAAGACCCACACGCTGGAGACGGCCATTGTCGTCTGCGAGAACGGCACACCGGTCTGGCGCCACATGGCCCGGCCCAGGCTGACCGTTCGCCCACTGAGCGACGCCTTCATCGATTCCTATGTCGAACAGGCAGGCGAGGCCCTGCTTTCGACGGTGGGTGCTTACCAGCTTGAAGGCCTCGGCGCGCAGCTCTTCACGAAGATCGAGGGAGACTATTTCTCCATTCTCGGCCTGCCGCTCCTTCCCCTGCTCGACTATTTCCGGACCCGCGGGGCCCTCGAATCATGACCCGGCTCTACGGCGTCATCGGTGACCCCATCGCCCATTCGCTGTCGCCCCTCATCCACAACCAATGGATGCGCGACAATGATATCGACGCTCTCTACAAGGCCATGCAGGTGCCTGAAGGCGAACTGAAGGACGCGCTGGAAACGCTGACAAGGCAAGGCGCGCGGGGTCTCAATATCACCCTGCCCCACAAGCAGACCGCACTCGTGCTGGCAGATGAAGTGGGCGATCTTGCTCGGCGTATCGGCGCCGCCAACACGCTGATCCGCACCGAGTCAGGCGGATGGCTCGCCGAGAATACGGACGCGCCTGGCTTTATCCACACCATCGAAACGGCCGACATTCACGTCGCCGGCAAGACCGTGTTCCTGCTTGGCGCAGGCGGATCGGCCCGGGCGCTCGCCATCGCCCTGACAGATCTCGGCGCCAACCTGACCATTTGCAACCGGACGATTTCCCGCGCCGAGGAGATCGCAGACAATCTGCCGGTTCGGCCGGAAATCTGCACCCTGGATATAGGTCTCGAGCGCCTCGCCGCCGCTGAACTCGTCGTCAACACGGTCAGCCTGGGGCATTCCGGCAAGGCGCTGGAGCTGCCCCCAGGTACCGGCCGCACCTTCTACGATATCAGCTATGGCAAGGCCGCCGCGCCAACCCTGGCCCATGCTGCCGAACAGGACTGGAAAACCATGGACGGGCTTGGCATGCTGGTCGCGCAGGCCGCGTTCGCCTTCGAACACTGGTTTGGCATGGTTCCCGACATGGCGGACGCCGAGGCACGCTGCCGGGCCGTAGTGGAGGCAACGACATGATCATCCTTGGGCTGACAGGATCCATCGGCATGGGAAAATCGGCAACGGCCGAGCTTTTCCGCGAGGAAAATGTGCCCGTCTATGACGCGGACGCCGCCGTCCACGCACTGTACGAAAAAGGTGGCGCCGCCGTCGCGCCGGTCGAAGCGGCCTTTCCAGGCGTGGCGGTGGACGGCGCGATTGACCGCCTCCGCCTGCGCGAACGCGTGCTCGACAATGCCGAGGCCATGAAACGGCTCGAAGCCATCGTCCATCCGCTGGCCGGCGCCGCCCAGCATGATTTCCGTCAGGCAGCACGCGAGGCCGGCGCGCCCTTCGTGGTGATCGATATTCCGCTGCTTTACGAAACCGGCGGCTGGCAGTTCTGCGACTATGTCGTCGTTGTCACCGCCTCGGCTGCCGTCCAGCGTGAACGCGTGCTCTCAAGGCCCGACATGACCGAAAAGGCGTTCGAATCCATTCTTGCGCGGCAGGTGCCGGATGCCGAAAAGCGCGCGCGGGCCGATTTTGTCATCCCGACAGAACATGGTTTCGAGTTTGCGCGAGACCTGGTTCGCGCGATAGTGGCCCTGATGATTCGCAAGGACGCCGACGACCACGCATGACCACACATATCCGCGAAATCGCCTTCGACACCGAGACAACGGGCCTTTATCCGAATGACGGGGACCGCATCATCGAAATCGGCGCTGTCGAGATGATCAATCACATCCCCACCGGCAAGACCTTCCGCTCGCTCATCAATCCGCGCCGCCTCGTCTCCGAGGATACGGTGCGCATTACAGGCATCACGGACGAACACCTGAAAGATGCGCCCTTCTTTGAGGAAGAGCATGTCATCGGCGCCTTGCTTGAATTCATCGGTGACGACCTGCTGGTCGCCCACAATGCCGGGTTCGACCGCGGCTTCCTCAATATGGAGCTTGCACTGTGCGGCCGCGCCCCGATCGAGGATCACCGCTGGATCGATACGGCGGCCATGGCGCGCAGGAAATTTCCGGGCGCACCGGCCAGCCTCGATGCCCTTTGCAAGCGGTTCGACATTTCACTGGAAAGCCGGACACTGCACGGCGCCCTGCTGGACAGCCAGCTATTGGCCAGCGTCTACCTTGAACTGCTCGGCGGGCGGGCGCGCGCCTTCTCGTTTGATGTGCCGGCCGAAGGCATGGAAGGCGGCGTGCGCCGATCCGCCCGCCAGCGCCCGCAACCGCTGGCCTCGCAGATCACCGAGGCCGAACGGGCCGCTCACGCGGCCTTTATCGAAACGCTGGGGCCTGACTGTCTGTGGAAACAGGCCTGAGGCCTGCTATTGCTGGGTCGGCGGGTTGCTCGCGGCCGCGCGGCGGACCTGGGCCTGGTACAGTGCAACAAAATCAACCGGATCGATCAGCAGGGGCGGGAAGCCGCCTTCGCGGGTGATCTCGGCAATGATGCGGCGCGCAAACGGGAACAGCAGGCGCGGGCATTCGATCAGCAGCATGGGTTCCAGCTGGTCCTGGGAAATGTTCTGCAACTGGAACAGGCCGGCATAATCGAGTTCGGTAATGAACATCACCTTGTCGTCTGCCATCGCCTTGGCCGACAGTTTCAGCGACACTTCGAACAGGCCGTTGCCATCGGCATGCGGCTTGGCGCCGACATCGATGCCGAGATCGATATTCGGCTGCGACTGGACAGGGGAATGGCCCGGGTTTTCGAATGACAGGTCTTTGACGTACTGGCCAAGAACGCGCATCACCGGCGCGCTTGGCGTGTCGCCATTGGTGCCCTCTGGGCTATTGGGGTTTCCCGGTGCGCTCGTGTCTGTCATGATGTTTCCTCTACCTGCAACGAAACGCGCGCCTAGCATGTGGCCTAAGAACGCGCAACGCATCACTGGCTTCGCAGGCGTTTCGTGACTATCTAGGAAGAGACCCGTGAATGCTTGAAGGATATCTGTTCTAAATGTTCGACCCTATTATCGAGGTTCTTGTACTTGCCGCCGTCGCGCTGGTCGTGCTGTCGCGCCTCTATATGGCGCTCGGCAAGGGCGGCAATGACCGGCCGGTCCAGCGTCCGAACCCCGCCCCGTCGCCGCGCGACGCCAAGCCGGTTGACCTGTCCGAGCATCGCGAGCGCCGTGGGCCATCCGACCGGCCGATCTTCACCGGGCCTGCCGCGGGCGGTCTGGAAGAGATCTACAATGCCGATAACAGCTTTTCGGAATCCGGCTTCCTGCAGGGCGCCAAGGCGGCCTACACGATGATCGTTGCCGCCTTTGCCCGCGGTGACCGCGACGCGCTGCGGCCCCTGCTGGACGATGATGTCTATGAAGCCTGGGACGCGGCCATCTCTGCCCGCACGCCCGGCGACGCGGCGCATTTCGACCTCCTGCGCATCCGGCGTGCGGAAATCGACAGTGCTGAGCTCGACGGACGCATGGCCCGCATCATGATCCGCTACGAGGCCGAACTCGGCGACGGCGAGACCACGCGCACCGCTAAGGAAATCTGGACCTTCATGCGCGATGTGACTTCGCCAGATCCCAACTGGATTCTCGACGACGTCGAAACGGCCAACTGACCGGCAGCGCCCCGATCGCACATGTTTAACATGACAGGTGCGCGCGAAGCGGGCCATAAACCGGTCCATGCTTCGCTCTCTCGCCGCCATCGCCCTGTCGCTCGTGCTGGCTTCGTGCCAAAGCTCGCTGCGTCCGCCCATCGTCTATCCCGATCAGGACGTTGCCGTGCTGAAGGCGCCGGCCTCGACAATGACCGGGGCTTACGGCGATCTTCCCGGATGGTCGTCCGTCCGGCTGATGGACAGCCTCCAGGCCTTCAAGCGCAGCTGCGAGCGCCTCGCCAAACGCCCCAAGGCTGATTATGTCTCGCCGAATGCCACATGGGCCGGCACGGTCGGCGAATGGATTCCAGTCTGCGCCACGCTGGCACGGACGAATGACGAGGCCGGCGCCCGCGCGGCTTTCGAGTCCCTCTTCATCCCGCTCGAGGCCCTGTCCCCGGATGGCAAGAGCCGTTTCACCGGCTATTTCGAGCCGACCTATGAGGCGCGCCGCACGCCAGTTGCGCCCTATACCGAGCCTGTACCCGCCCTTCCGGCCGACCTTGTGCCCAATGGCGCCTCACCGCTTCAGCGCCTGCCCAACGGATCGACGCGGCCCTATCCCTCGCGTGAGGAGATCACGCGGTCCGGTGTCGTGCCTATTGCCTACGCCCACCCTTCGGACGTCTTCTTCCTGCAGATTCAAGGCTCCGGGCGCCTGACCTTCCCGGACGGGTCCACCACGCGCGCCGTCTATGCGGCGCACAATGGCCAACCATTCAAGTCAACGGCCAACTGGCTGATACAGACCCGACGGATTACAGCCGGCCAGGCCAGCATGCAGGGCATTCGGGCCTGGATGGACCGCGCCGGGCCCGCAGAGGCCCGCCTCGCAATGAACCAGAATCCGCGCTTCGTGTTCTTCCGCGCCGAACCGGAGGGCGATCCCACGCTGGGACCGGTCGGCGCACAGGGCGTGCCGCTCACCCCGCTCGGCTCCATGGCCGTCGATACCGATATCCAGCCGCTGGGCGTGCCGATGTTCGTGCAGACCACCGCGCCGGGCCTTGGTGGCAACTGGTCCGGCCTTCTGATCTCGCAAGACACGGGCGGCGCAATCAAGGGCGCGGTGCGCGGCGACCTCTATTTCGGCACCGGTCCGGACGCGGGCGCTCGGGCGGGCACGATGAATGCGCCCGGGCGCCTTTGGGTGCTCCTGCCGCGTAGCGTCGGACAGCGCCTGATCCGTGCCATGCAGGTCTCGGACCTGTCGGCGCTTGGCGATCCGCCCCTGGCACCCTAGACGGGGCACATGTCGAAACGCCGCCTGACCCCCGATGAAGCGAAAGCCTGGTCGCGGGTTGCCAGGTCGATCAAGCGGATCGGTCCCGAGCCGTCAGATTTCGAGGCCCTGATTTCGGCGCTCGAGGCTGGTGAACCGGCAGGCCACGCCCCCACATCACCCCCTGCCAACCCCCCCGCACGCCCCGTTTCACCCCTTTTGCACCCTTCAACCGCCTCAAACCGCCTCAAACCCCCCGTTCCCACCCCCGCAAATCGGGGGAAGGAGAAGCGGGTCAGGCGCGGAAAGCTCGCAGTCGCTGCGACGTTCGACCTGCACGGACACACGCAGGCCAGCGCCGCGAGCGCCCTGCCCGGCTTCCTGTCGAATGCCCAGCTTGATGGCGCGCGATGTGTACTGGTGATTACAGGAAAGGGCAGGCTCGGCGAGGGCGTGCTGAAACGCAACTTCCTCGCCTGGCTCGAAACCCCTGAGGCCCGGTCAATCGTGTCGGGCTATGCCGAAGCGCACCAGCGCCATGGCGGCGCCGGGGCGTTCTACGTTTTCCTTCGGAAACTGCAGCTGTAACAGCAGGTTACCTTAGTTGAAGTCGCGGAACACGTCGGCTGCAGACACGTCTTTCTGACGCTTTTCCTGTTCCGGTTCGGCTTCGTATCCGGCCGCATCATCCTGCGTCGGCTGCAGGCCGGGCCCTTCCACATTGACGCTTCGTTCAGCCTCGATGCGGCGGCGCTTGTCTGCCGACTTGGCAATCACTTCGTCCAGTTCGATCTGCGTGCACAGGCCCAGCGTGACCGGGTCAACCGGACGAATATTCTGCGAATTCCAGTGCGACTTGTCCCGCACATTATTGATCGTCGATTTCGTCGTTCCGATGGTCTTGGAAATCTGCGCATCCGACACTTCAGGGTGGTTGCGAATGAACCAGGCGACGGCGTCCGGCTTGTCCTGGCGGCGAATGACAGGTGTGTAACGGCTGCCCTTGCGCGGTGGCTGAGGGATGTGCGCGATCTTCGACGCGGCAATTTTCAGAACATAATCAGGGTTCTCTTCGCCGCGGGCAATTTCCTCGCGCGACAGGATGCCACCCGCAATCGGGTCAACGCCGCGCATGTTCTCTGCCACGTCGCCATCCGCGATGCCTTTGACTTCAAGATGGTGCAGGCCACAGAAGGCGGAGATCTGGGTGAAAGTCAGCGTCGTGTTGTCCAGCAGCCAGACGGCGGTCGCCTTGGGCATGAGTATCTCGGACATGGAAGTCTCCTTGGAGCGCGTTGGGGCCTGAAATGCAGCCGCCCGACACTTCGTGCCGGGCGGTCAAGGTTTCAGGCAAGCATGGAACCTAGAATGCTTATACGTCATGCAACCAGGAATGAAAAGGCGTTCACTTCACCGGGCCAGAATGATCTTGCCGGAATGCTTGCCCTCCTTCATCCGCGCGTGGGCCGATTCCGCGTCGTCAAAGGCAAATGTACTGTCCAGCACCGGCTTGATCCGGCCCGACACGACATGCGGCCAGAAATCCTTTTCCACGGCGTCGCGGATGCGTTGTTTTTCCGCCACCGGGCGTGCCCTCAGCGTCGTGGCGGCAAGTGTCAGGCGCTTCATCAGGACAGGCGCGAAATTCACGGTCGCCTGGAAACCGTTCTGATAGGCGATATTGACGATGCGCCCATCAATCCTGGCCGCGGAGATGTTCTTTTGCACGTAATCCCCCCCCACCATGTCGAGGATCACGTCAGCCCCGCCTGCGTCCCGGACAATCGTCTCGAAGTCCTCTTCGCGATAGTTGATCGCCCTGTCGGCGCCCAGCTCGCTTGCCAGGGCGCATTTTTCCGGGCTGCCGGCCGTGGCAAAGATCTTTGCCGCACCGGCCACACGGGCCATCTGGATTGCCATGACGCCAATCCCGCTGGTTCCGCCGTGACACAGGAAAGTCTCGCCGGCCTGCAGGCCCACACGGTCGAACACATTCGCCCATACGGTAAACAGCGCCTCTGGCAGGCACGCAGCGTTCACCATGTCCATGCCTTCAGGTACGGGAAGGAGTGAGCCCTGGTCGACGCTCGCCAGCTCGGCATAGCCACCGCCAGCGAGCAGGCCGCAAACCGCATCTCCGGTTTTCCAGCGGGTGACCCCTTCGCCCAGGGCCTTGACCGTTCCGGCAATTTCCAGCCCCAGGATAGTCGAGGCGCCGGGGGGCGGCGGATAGGCGCCTGCCCGCTGGACGAGGTCGGCGCGATTGAGCCCGGCGGCGGCAATTTCGACCAGGACCTCCCCAGCCTTTACGACGGGTGCTTCGACGTCACCCCAGCGGAGCGGCGCGCCTTCTTCGACAATTACGGCCTTCATCATATTGGTCATTCAGATCATTCCTTCAGAAATTTCACGTCCGGGGAGTCGCTTCTATCCCGCGTTTCTGGTTTTATGAAAGCCTGTCACCGATTGCAGAGGAGGCATGGACGTGTTCGAAGAAGAGCCGATCCTGACAAATCGCGCCCAGACACTCGATCAGATGTCGATCGAAGAATTGCGGGAACGTGTTCGGGTGCTGAACGCAGAGATCGCTGGCTGCGAACGGGAAATCAGCAAGAAGGAAGCTCAGAAATCTGCAGCAGATGCGCTGTTTGGCGGAAAGAGTTAAGTCCCCGGAAACGGGTTGTAACCTAAGTATTTACGTTGGCATTTGTGTTCTGAGGTTTCGAATATGGCGGCAAACGGGTCTCCCGGGAACGGTTTCGACAGCCTCAACAGCTTTACCGGCGGAAAACTCTTCGACACCGTGTTCGCAAGGGGCATGGCACTGGTGGAAGAAACGGCCTCCTATCTGGACGGGCCAGGCAGGGAACATTCACGCACGCTGCCGCGCGAGGCAGGTCTGACCTATTCGGCCTGGAGCATGGAGCTGACGACACGTCTGATGCAGGCTGCCAGCTGGCTTGTCATGCAGAAAGCCGTCCGCGATGGCGAGATGCGCCGGGAAGACGCGTCGGCTCGCAAATACCGGATCCGCAGGGATGATCCCCCGCTCGACGCCGAAGCGCAACGCGACAAGGGCCTGCCAATGCGGTTCCTGGAACTGGTGGCGCGGTCAGAAGCCCTGTTCGAACAGATCTGCCGGCTGGATCAGGCGCTCTACAGTGCGCCCATCCCCGGGCAGGCGAGGAACGCTGTATCCGACCAGATCGCCCAACTGCAAAAAGCGGCAGAGACCGGCGCTTTCGACCCCCTGATGGTCTGGCACCGCGCCAAGTAAATGACAGGTCTAGGCTTTGCTGGCGGAAGTTGGCGGCGGGGGCAGCAGGCTGGCTTTGCTGTGGTTTCGCGCGTTGCGCAGGCGCAGTGAGCCGGGCCTTTTATATACAAAATTCAATGGAGTTGCGCGCACCAGCCGATGGAAGATGAGCGGCATTGCGACGCCGCCGAGCGTGATCACCAGGCAGGCAAGCCCTGCATCTCCGACCCGCCCGTTTGCCGCGAGCGCATGCTGCAGCACGATCACGGGAATGGAGAATGTCAGGTAGATGACGAGGCAATGCCGGCCAGCATGGCCGAGCACGGCCAGCCATTTAATGCGGCATAGCAGCAGGCCCAGCGCAATAATCGCGCCTGTGCCTGCAAAACCGAGCGCCAGGCTGATCAGAGGCAGGTCAGACACGTTGAGGGCGACGAAGGCAGCGTTGACTGCGGCCCATCCCAGAAGCACCTTCCACAATTCCTGTGCGTGGCCGTTCACGCGGTCAGCAAGCTCGAACACATGGGGAGCGGCAACGAAACCCGCGTAGAAGAAAACAAACCATGCGCCCAACTGGTTGGCGACAATCCATCCGGTGTCGATCCACCCGGTCGCAAAGGCGACCTGCAACAGGGCCGCAAAGACGAAAACCTTTTGCGTCGGCAGGAACCTGAAAAGCCGGGTCACGGCATGGAAGACGATCAGCATATAGACCAGCAGGAGGCTGTCCGGGGGTGAGACGAGTGCGGTCAGGATCGCGCCCGGAAATGCCAATGGTGCCAGCGCCAGGTTCTGGATCAGCAGCCAGACCATGTAGAAATAGGCAAAATGGAGGATTTTCCGGTCAAGGAAGTGCCTGGTCGGGCCGAAAACAGACAGATTCAGGAACAGGGCGGACAGGAAGAAAAAGGCCGGCATGAGCGCAGGTTCTGCCCACGCGACCACGGCATTCATCCAGCTGCTCTGCCCGACCAAGTCTGTATAGCCCGAAGTGGCATACATCGCGACAATCAGGACGATGCAAACGCCCTTTGCGTGATCGATCCAGTTGATGCGTTCCAGCGGCATGTCCAGCGAATCCGGGTTTGGTTACCCGATGCGGTGCAAGAATCATGCTGGTTGGGAGCGATTACCTAAAAAGTAGCGTAAACGCGCAGGAAATTGCCGGCTTGTTCAGCGCAGAAACCTTCCCGAACGGGCGCACGCATGATCATCAGGCGATGCCAGAGCGGCCCCAGCAGCAGTTCGACGACTTCATCCAGGTCAAAATCGCGGCGGATGACACGCTTTCCGGCCAGTTCGGCCAGAAGCATCCGCAAGGGCTGGCGAATGTCGCGGCCGATCCATGCGCGCCAGACTTCTCCGGCGTCCTTGTCGTCGGCGGCCGCCAGCAGGGCAACGCGGAGGACTGCGTGACCGTGACCGGTCCGGGCCGTTGCTTCCAGCGGCACGATCAAAGCCGTGATGCGCTCCTGCGGATCCCGGCCCCCGTCGGGACTGTCCGGTATCAGCGCAAGCGCTGCGTCAACACACATGGCACCGATGGACGGCCACCAGCGGTAGATTGTCTGTTTCGACGCACTGGCGCGTTTGGCGACACTGTCCACGCTGAAGGCCCTCCAACCCGTCTCGGCCATTTCGATGCGCGTGGCATCAAGGATCGCTGCCTTCGACGCCTCGCTCCGCGTCGGTCCCTTTCGGGAGGCCTTGGTTCCTTCAGTTGCAGTCGCCATTAAATTCTCCTGGAGGGGCGATGGGAGGTCGGTGACGTATTGACGCCTTGTTCGGTATTATATGCATATCGCTAACAAATTGTCCCGTTCAGCCTTGCTGAATAGCCAATATGCAGTACGCAGGCCGCAAACAGTCAGGAAAATGGCACATGGAATCAATTGATGACCTGATTTCGGGCTACCGCCGGTTTCGCGCGGGTGCCTATGCAGAACAGGCCAGCCTGTACCGCCAGCTGGGCGAGGGTCAGGACCCCAATATCATGCTGATCGCCTGCGCCGATAGCCGCGCAGAGCCGTCGGACATTTTCAATGCGGCGCCCGGCCAGCTGTTCGTCGTGCGCAACGTCGCCAACCTGGTGCCGCCCTACCAGCCCGATGGCGGCCTGCACGGGGTCAGCGCGGCGCTCGAGTATGCGGTGAACGTGCTGAAAGTTGAACATATCGTCGTGATGGGACATGGCGGGTGCGGCGGGATATCCGCCTCACTTGGCGGTGCCGGCAATCCTGCAATCGGCGAGTTTGTCACGCCCTGGGTGACCCTGCTGGAGGAAGCGCGCGAGCGTGTCGTTGCCAGCGGTTCGATCAACCCACAGTTTGCGCTTGAACTGGAAGGCATCGAATCCTCCCTGAAGAACCTGCTCACCTTCCCGTTTGTATCGCAGGCGGTTGAAGCCGGGGAACTGGCGCTGCATGGCGCATGGTTCGCCATCGTGCATGGTGAACTGCACTGGCGAAATGCCTCGACCGGCCGTTTCGAAATCGTTTCGACTACCTAGCCGTCGTCAGGAAGGCGGCGAACCCTGCCGACGCCAGCATGGCCACCGCAGCCAGCCGGCTGAACCAGGCCGTGAATGCAGGATTCTGGAAGCGCTGGTTCATGGCGTCCGCTGCCCAGGCATAAACCGTCAGTCCAAGCATTTCCGTGGCCGTGACGGTGGCCATGATGATGCCTGCCTGCAGCGCAACCGGGCGCGCGGCATCAAAATAGCCGGGCAGCAGCAAGCCGAAGAACACGAGCGCATTGGGGTTCAGGAGCTGAAGCCCGACACCCCGGCCGAAAAGGCTTGCCTTCGGGGGCGCCTGTGACGCGCTTGCGCGGGGTTGCGATGGAGAATCGGTTGCCATTTTCCAGGCCAGCCAGGCGATGAAAATCAGGCCCGCCATCTTCAGCACAAGCAACACGGATGGCGCGTTGGCTGCAAAGGTCGCGATACCGGTGGCAGCCAGTGAGATCCAGACCAGATTGGCGGCCGAGATGCCGAGTGCGGGAACAAGCGCGGTGGCAGTGCCATAGCGGAGCGACGTGCTCATCACCATCATCACGGCCGGGCCGGGTGTCAGGCCGCCAGCAAAGAAGAGCGCCAAGAGCGCTATCCAGACAGATATGTCCATCTACCGGTGCCCTTGGCCCCAAGGAAGGAAAGAGGCGCGCGACGACAAGCGTCGTCGCCCTGCCTGCCGATCAGGCTTTCTTGCCGCGCTCGACAGCGAGCGAAATCAGCTCGCGCGCCTTTTCAATACCGTACCAGCCTTCGATGCGTGTCCACTTGCCCTTTTCGAGATCCTTGTAGTGCTCGAAGAAGTGGGCCGTCTTGTCGATCAGCGTTTGCGGAAGGTCGTGATAGGTCGCGATCTTGTCATAATAGCTGGTCAGTGCGCCGTGCGGCACGGCGAGGATCTTCTCGTCCGGGCCCTTGTCGTCGGTCATCATCAGCACGCCGACTGGGCGAGCACGCACAACGCTGCCCGGCACAAGCGGACGGTTGCCAACAACCATGACGTCTATGGGATCACCATCGAGGCTGAGCGTGTGCGGAACGAACCCGTAATTACACGGATAACGCATTTCCGTGTACAAGTAGCGATCCACGAACATGGCACCAGACGCCTTGTCGATCTCGTATTTGATCGGGTCACCGCCCAGCGGCACTTCGATCAGGACATTGACGTCATCGGGTGGATTTTGGCCGGTGGCGATCTTGGACAGGTCCATGTGGCAAAGCTCACTTGTTGTATCTGGGAGGGAAATTCTTCTGGCGAGGCGGATGGCCTGTCGTGGCCCTAACGTCAAGCCTGCCGCGTGATCGAGAGGGTTAATATCGGCCGGAATTCGCGCGGCCGGACGGCGTCAGATATGTTTGAGTGCGTAATTGAAACTGATCGACAGGCGCGGACTTTCGGAGCGGTTTGGCATCACTTCATGGCGCAGCCAGCTTTCCCACATGATTGCATGGCTTTCTTTCGGGCAGACGTAGACAAAGCGGCGAGCCGTTTCGGGCGCATCGTCTTCCGGCTGCGGCGCGGCCATCATGAAGCCGAGGCGCGGGTCCTCGAACTTAAGGTCGCCAGCCCCCTCCGGGATGGTCACGTAATAGGTTCCTGATATGACGCTGCCGGGGTGGATGTGGCCCGAATGGGTCCCGCTTTCACCCAGGATATTGACCCAGAGCCCGTTCAGTTCGAGCGCCTGATCCTGCATGTCCCAATGCAGATCTCGGGTAAATGCTTCAGCCACCCTGTCGAGCAGGGCTTTCAACTCCCCGATTTCAGGGAACCGCTCCGGAAGGTCATCAAGGGAGGCATAGGACGTATAGCCATCATACCCTTCCCGGTCGCACCAGTCATTGCCGGCTTCATCTTCATCCTCGAGTACCCAGCATACTTTTTCGAGAGATGTCCGCAGGGTTTCATCACCGATTTCGGCGTGGCGCAGGAGGGTCGGGAAGAGTGTCTGGACGGTCATGGAAGAGTGGCCATTGGGGCTGGTTGGGGGGCGGCTTGAGTGGCGCACACCCCCCGCAAGGTGACGATGACAGGCCGTTTGTGAACGGGCAGGCACCTATTCAGGTTTGACGAATTTCAGCGTCATACGGTCGCTCTCGCCGATATCGGCATAGATCGCCGGATCAAACCCGTCCGGTGTGTTGCCTTCGCGATCAGCGGTTGAGCTGACAGGCGGCAATGTCCAGACCCCGAACGGATGGTCCGCCGTATCGGCCGGATTGGCGTTTATTTCGCTCGACCCGGCGAACTCGAAGCCGGCGGCAATCGCACGGGCTTTCACGAAGTCCTCATGAACGTATCCGGTTGAACCGGTCGGGTCTTGCGTGGCGGTCGAGGGCAGCCGGTGTTCGACAACACCGAGCACGCCGCCCGGCTTGAGCGCCGTATAGGCGTCGGTGAAGAATTTTTCGGTATAGCCGCCCGACATCCAGTTGTGGACATTACGGAATGTCAGCACGACATCGGCTGTACCCGGCTCGGTCAGCGGCCCGCTAATGCCTGAGAACACGCTGTATTCAATCGTTCCGAACTGCGGATCGGCATAGTTGGCCTTGAATTCGGCCAAGCGGGCTTCGGTACGCTGCTTGCGCTCTTCATCCGGCGCGGCAGCCGGATCGAACCCGGCGGCAACCAGCTTGCCGCCGCCAGCGGCCAGATAGGGCGCGAGAATATTTGTGTACCATCCGCCGCCCGGCCAGATTTCGACAACGGTATCGCCGGGCTCGACGCCAAAGAATTCAAGCGTTTCAGCCGGATGGCGCCAGGCATCGCGTGCCTTTTCCGCGTCCGAGCGTGCCGGATTATTGACTGCAACTTCCAGCGGGTTCAGCACTGGTTCCGTTTCAGCCGCCTCAGGTGCGACAGGCGCTTCCGGCTTTGCCGGGGCCTCAGCGGGCCCACAGGCGGCGAGCAAGCCAAGCGCAGCGCCAGCCATCAGGAAATTCTTCATTGCGTTCTCCTCCGTCAACATCTTGAACACCCCCTTACGCTACCCAAATACTAGTTGTCACGGTGCTGCAATGCGGGCCGGGACCGGGTGATGTGCCAGCGCCAATGATGGGCTGGGTGTTCGCATTTCCCGAGAATGACGAAGGACCTGGTTGCTCCAGGCCCCTCACAGTTGCTTCAAACGAGAGGACTGTTTCCATGAGCAATATCGATTTGACCCCCCTCTACCGCACCATGGTCGGCTTTGACCGCATGGCGAACATGATCGACACCGCGTCGCGTCTGGACGGCACGCAGGGCTATCCCCCTTACAATATTGAGCGTTCCGGCGAAAACGCCTTTGCGATCGAAATCGCCGTCGCCGGCTTCACTGAAGCCGACCTCGACATCGAAACCAAGGAAGGCCAGCTTACGGTTGCTGGCAAGAAGGGTGAGAACGAGGATGGTGACGGACGCGAATACCTGCACCGCGGCATCGCGCAGCGCAGCTTCATTCGCCGTTTCCAGCTGGCAGATCACGTGATTGTGACCGGCGCCCATCTCGACCACGGCGTCCTGCGCATCGATCTCGTCCGCGAGCTGCCGGAAGAGAAGAAACCCCGCAAGATCGAAATCGGGTCTGAAGCTGCCGCGTCGGAACCCAAACTGATCGGCAAGAAAGCCAGCAACGCCGCCTGAGGCAAATCTGGCTGACTGACCTTAAGCGGCGCGTCCAACCGGGCGCGCCGTTTTTACATCAAAGGTATTTTTTAGCACCCGTTGCCTCGAGTAAATCCTGCAGGGGGGTGTTATCTGCGGACTTGGCCAGGGCGGCGCGGACGGACTGGAACGAGCGGGCGGCATATCTCTGCGTCGATTGTTCGAAGATGCCGTCGCCGAGCGTTACCGAGAAACGCTTCTTGTTCCGCGACGCACTCGCCGCGTTGGCGCTGGCCCAGGGCAGGTAGGTCAGGCTGAGTTCCTCCGCGAACAGCGGCGCGAGCGTTTTGCCGAGTGTTGCGAGATCCTCGAACGGGCCACCCGCGCGCGGGTCTTCCATATGTTCGCACCAGGCGACGAGGAAAGGCGCGCGATCCTCTAGCCACCCAGCCGGGGTCGGGTCCAGCAGCATCTGCTGGAACTGGGCCGCGATGGCAAAGTCGGCAACCGTGGGGCGCCCGCCAAACAGGAACAGGTGGTCCTTCAGGTGATCGTTGAGCAGGCCGGCAAACCGGCGCCAGGAATTTTCCAGCGTTTCCCAATTCTCTGCTTCGGCTCCCACCAAAGGCAGGCGCGCGGCCATGCGTTCGGCGATCTGCGTCTGCGGTGCCTTGCGCGCGCGCGGCAGCTTGCCGTCATAGAGTTGGGTGAGCACGCGCAGCGCCGCAGCCTCGCGATCAGGTGACTGGCCCCAGCGCTGCTGGAACATGCACTTGTTCAGCCACTCGTCGCCGTAATCCTCAAGCATGAGCGCCAGCACGGCGCAGGCCGGATCGTCAGGCACGGCGGACGGCTCGGGATGATCGGCCTCCAGCGCGGCCAGCATCGCCGTGGAATCCTGGCTTGTCGGGCGGCTGGGTGAGATGAGGAGCGGCACGGTCGCAATCTGTTGGGCGTTCGCCTGGAAGTCGGCTTCGTTCGCGCGCGAGCGGGATATCCAGTCGAATGCGAGGCCCTTGTAACGCAGGAATGCACGCACCTTGAGAGAATAGGGAGACGTGTCTGCGCCGAACAGACGGTAATCGGTCATCGGGCTGTCCTTGCTGGTTGAGCCCTTCTCTAGGGACTTCACCCCGAACTGCCAAGCAACGTTTGCCGCGCGGGGCGATAATCGCTATGCGCTGCGCTATCAACGGGCTTGGCCGGGCGGCAGGACACGAAGGATAAATGAAATGCGGGTAATGCATGTCATGGCAGGTGCGGCCGAAGGCGGCGCAGAGAATATCATGCTGGAATCGGTCCTCGCACTGGCCGAAACGGACCTGGAACAGCATGTCGTCACGCGCCCGGATAACGCGTTCCGTATCCAGAAATTTCGTGAGGCCGGCATCGGTGTCGATGTGGCCGCCTTCAACAATAGCTGGCCGTTCCCGACACGCCGTGTGATTGGCGATGCCATTACCCGGTTCAAGCCGGACGTGATTGAATACTGGATGGGCCGCGCCGGACAGTTCGCGCCCAAGCAATACCGTGCACGGTCAATCGGCTGGTATGGCGGATACTACAAGCTGGCGCGGTTCGCGAATTGCGAATGGCATGTCGGCCTGACCAAGGACCTGCTGCGCCATATCCGCGAACAGGGTGTCAGCGACGACCGGTCGGCCATTGTGCACACTTATGCAGACTTTAGCGGCGCAGACCCGGCGAGCCGCAAAGCCCTCAACACGCCGGATGATGCGCCCGTCGCCCTCGCGCTGGCCCGGCTGCATGAGAAAAAAGGCCTCGACACGCTGCTGGATGCGACAGCGAAGATTGACGGTCTCTATGTCTGGATCGCGGGTGATGGCCCGCTGGAGGCTGAATTGAAAGCGCAGTGCACGCGGCTGGGCCTGGATGACCGTGTGCGGTTTCTCGGATGGCGCAATGACCGGGGCGCCTTGCTGGCGGCATGCGATGTCGTCGCCTTCCCGTCGCGTTACGAGCCGTTTGGCACGGTGACGGTGGATGCGTGGGCAGCCTCGCGGCCGCTTGTCGCCGCAGATGCGGTCGGGCCAGCGGCCTATGTGAAGGATGGCGTCAACGGATTGCTCATCCCTAAGGATGATGTCGACGCCCTGGCCGATGCCCTGCGCAAGGTCGTGACTGACAAGGCGCTTGCAGCGAAACTGGTGGCCGGCGGGCGGGCATCATATGAGGCGCAGTTCACCAAGGCGGTTTTCCAGCGGGATTCCCTCGCACTGTACGAAAAGATTTCCGCCCATGCCGGCCCGTTTGCTGAATAGGAGGCCCGGTCAGGCTTTGCCGGCGTGGACCGAGCGGAAGAAGCCATCATAGAGGTGCGCGGCTGTTGCGCGGCCAATGCCGATTTCGACCCGGATGCCGGCCTTGCGCAGCGCGGTGACGCCGCCTTCGGCCAATGGGTGCGGATCGGTGATGGCGCACACAACGCGGGCAATCCCGGCCTCTTTCAGTCTGGTTGAGCAGGATGACCCGCCAGCCGAGCGTTCGCGGCAGGGCTCAAGCGTGACATAGGCCGTTCCGTCAAGCGCGGCGGCGCCTGCCTCGTCGAGGGCGATCTCCTCGGCATGCGGGCGGCCGCCAAGGCCTGTAACGCCATCGCCGACGATATGGCCTTCTGCATTGAGAATGACGCACCCGACGGAAGGGTTCTCGGCAGTCAGCCCGTGGTTCAGCCGCGCCAGCGCGAGGGCACGGCCCATCATGCGGCGGTCGCGGCGGCGGCTCATGGCAGGCTTGGAAGCGGTGCGCTGCGTCCTGAATCCAGATACTGCACGGATACAGGCTTCAGATTTTCGTCGAGATCGATCAGGAGCGGGTTGCCGGTCGGAATCTCGATCCCTGTAATGGACTCATCGGGGACATTGAACAGGTGCTTGACGAGGGCGCGCAGGGAATTGCCATGGGCGGCAATGATTGTATCGGTGCCACCGGACAGGACGGGGGCGATTGCGCCGGTCCAATAGGGAAGAACGCGCTCCAGCGTCGTCTTCAGGCTTTCTGTCGCCGGCACGTCAATCCCTTGATAGCGGGGGTCGCGGGCCGGATTGTACGGGCTATCCGGATCAATCGGCGGCGGCGGGACGTCGTAAGAGCGGCGCCAGACATGGACCTGCTCGTCGCCATGCTTCGCGGCGGTTTCGGCCTTGTCGAGGCCAGTGAGGCCGCCATAGTGACGCTCGTTCAGGCGCCAGTGCTTTTCGACCGGCAGCCAGACGCGCCCCATTTCCGTCAGGGCCATCCAGAGCGTGCGAATGGCCCGGGTCTGTACACTGGTAAAGGCTGCGCGGAAATCGGCATCGACATCGTTCAGCAGGACGCCGGAATGGCGCGCTTCAGCCTCGCCTTTTTCGGTGAGATCGGCGTCCCACCAGCCTGTGAAACGGTTTTCGAGGTTCCAGGCGGACTGTCCGTGCCGGACAAGGGCGAGTTTGGTCATGGCGTGACTTTCTTCAAACGGGCTTCAAAACGGGCTTTCGCCGCCCTTTTCGGGTGAAATGGCTGCAGATTCAAGCTTTCATGACCCGGATCAGCTCGGTAAAGGCCAGAACGACATGATAGCCGGTCGAGGCGGGCATATCCTGGGCCACTACATTGCCGTCGGCGCCATAATGGTCGATCCAGCCGCCATCGACGGTAAGGAATTCGTCCAGCAGCACGTCGAAACTGGTACAGGCGGCAGCGGCGAAGCGCTCGTCGCCGGAGTGCTCGTACATGGCCAGATGTGCTTTCAGGGCTTCGGTCTGTGGCCAGGTGCGCCGTGAAGCGTCAGCCGGCACGCCATCGCGGGTGACTTCCTGGCAGGCTCGGCCGGCGTCATCGAGCGTTGCGCAGGCGAAAGCGTACAGCGTTCCGGCCGCATCAGATACCGGCACACCGGCCGCTTCGGCATACTGGTGGAGCAGCCAGACCCATTCGAACTGGTGGCCAGGCTCGACAATGTCTGCGTCACGTCCCTCGGGGATGCCCCAGTCAGCGGCAAACCGCTCTCCCAGCAACTTGCCGGGTCCTGCCGTCAGCCGCGCGTGAAACAGGGACAGTATTTCACGGGCGCGATCCAGATGACCGCCATCGGGGTCGACATTGTGCAGGGAGAGGCAGGCCTCGAGCAGGTGCATGTGCGGGTTCTGCAGCCGCACCTGCGGCGGAGGCAATGCTTCGGCATAGCCGCCATTCGTCCGGTCGCGCATCTGGCGGTCGACGGAATCCAGAAGGGCGCTCGCGCTGGCACGCGTTTCACCCATGCCTCCCAGCGCGGCGTCGGCCTCGCCGATCGCGAAGAGCGTAAAGGCGATGTCGTAAAGGTCTGCCGTGTCGTCGAGAAACCCGCTGCCATCGGCCTTGAGTGTGCGTCCCACCAGACCGTCAGGGCGCCGGGCGAGGTTGGTCAGGATGCCGAGCCCGAGCTCGACACGGTCTGTTGCGATATCCGGACGCCAGCCGAGACGGAGCGCTTCTGCAAAGACATAGGTCTGGCGCGCCTGCACCCGCACCCGCGCGAAATCGCGTTCGGCGGGGGCATGATCGAGGTCCAGCACTTCACAGAAGAGGCCATCCTGATTGAGGCCCCGTTCGGCCCAAAGCGGAAAGAAGGCGTCAGTCAGCCAGAGGCGGGCTTCGCTGGCCCTGCGCTTCAAAGCTGATTTCGACATCGAGCCTGATCCCCAAAATGCACCTGAATCCGAGCTACGGCTCGCCAAACCGTTCGTGCTCCTGCTATCAGCAGATCAATGGATTGGCCAGCGCCCTGACTCGCGCCCGTATGACGGAAGGAAGATGCAGATTCGGGACCGATTTTTCTTCTCGGCCGCTTTGGCGCTCGTCGCCATGATGGTTTACCTGGCGATCCGGCCCGGTATCGGTGCCTTGCCCACGGGACCAGTGACGGGCGACGGCGCAAATTACGACAAGATCACCATTGAGGGCGATTATCTCAACAAGGTGTTTTCCGGCGGGAATGCCCGGACTGAGCTCACGGACGGGCCTGACAAGAAAACCCTGTTGCTGATCAGTGCAGATGCGGGCGCGCTGCGCGACGAGCCGGACCTTGGCCCGCATTTCCGGCTGGCAGCCGATATCGAGACCCAGTTTTCCGGCATGACCATTCGGGTCACCGTGCGCGCCCGGCCGACCGATGACCGCGGCGCGATGCAGCTTGCCGTGAACTATTCTGCCGGACGTGTCGGCGAATCAGGGTGGAGGGTCTTTGACCTGAAGCCGGAATTCTCCGATTTCACGTTCGAATACGATGTGCCCCGTGTCGAGGGCGATCAGGCGGTTGACTATATCGGCATCCGGCCCGTCGTGCCCGACAAGTCGAGAGCCTTGCTGGTCGAGCGGATATCGTTCGAGCGGATCGGGCCATGGACCCCGAACGGTCCCGCCTAGGGCGAGCGGGCCGTTCGTCCATGTCATGTCGCCGTTTGCCTTGAACGCGATCACAAACTATGTCGTGCCAGCTTTGGCGGGGACGAGTCACATATCTGATTGCTGAGGCGGCCATGAACGATGGAGATCCCTTGCGTCTTTTGAAATCCCTAACTGCCGCCCTCATTCTGACAGGGTGCACCCTTGCACCAGAACCGGAGACGATTTTGCCTGACACACCATTGCCCATGACTAAAACCGCCCCGGTCGATCCAAACCTGTGGCTGGAAGAAGTTGAGGGCGAGAAAGCGCTTGACTGGGTGCGGGCCCAGAACGAGCGGACGCTCGCTGAGTTGCAGACCGATCCGCGCTATGCCGGTTTCGAAGCGGCCGCGCTGGATGCGCTGAACTCCAGGGAACGTATTCCCTATGGCGCGGTGCGTAATGGCTGGGTCTACAATTTCTGGCAGGACGATGTAAATGTCCGCGGCCTGTGGCGGCGGACCAGCCTGACGAGCTACGCGTCGGCGGACCCGGAATGGGAAACGATTGTCGATTTCGACAAGCTGTCGGCGGATGAAGGCAAGAACTGGGTCTACAAGGGCGCCGATTGCCTGCGTCAGACAGGCAAGCCGGCGCGGCACTGCCTCGTGTCCCTGTCGGATGGCGGCAAGGACGCGGTCATCAACCGGGAATTCGACCTCTCGACCCAGACATTCGTTCAGGACGGCTTCGTCACGCCTGAAGCCAAGCAGGGCGTGGCATGGGTGGATGCCGACACATTGCTGATCGCCTCTGACTGGGGCGCCGGCACGGTGACCGATTCAGGCTACCCCTTCATCGTCAAGCGCTGGCATCGCGGAACGCCGCTCGATGCAGCCGAGGAAGTAATCCGAGGGGCCAGCACGCAGGTTGGCGTCTGGCCGATGGTCATGGAGCTGGATGACGGCCAGGTGCTGCAGGGCGCGGTGAAGGCAGAAACCTTTTTCACGCATTCCTATTGGTGGCTGCCGGATGGAGAAGCCCAGCCCGTGCGCTGGCCGATCCCGCTGAAATCCTCACCGAACGGCATCTACAAGGGCCAGTTCCTTTTGTCGCTCGAAGAGGACTGGGCACCCGAGGGCCAGACGGAATCGTTCACTTCCGGTGATCTTGTCGCATTCGACGTGGCAGCTTTCCTGGCAACACGGCAGCTGCCCAAAGTCGATCTCGTGTTCCGTCCCGGCGCGACGCAGGCGGTGAACGGCGTGGCCATTGCGAAGGGCGCCGCGCTCCTGTCGATAAATGACAATGTGGTCGGGCGTGTGATGCGCCTGGAGCCTGGTGCGGATGGATGGACACGCACGCCGGTCGACCTGCCGGGCAGCGGTCAGGCCGGTATCGCGTTTGCTGAAGCGCATGAGGAAGCTGTCTTCCTCAATTATGAGGACTTCCTGACGCCGGATTCGCTCCTGTCCTATGACATCAGGACCGGCGATGTGGCATCCCTGAAGAGCCTGCCGGGCAAATTCGATGTATCAGGTCTCAAGGTCGAACAGTACTTTGCGACCTCGAAGGACGGGACGAAGGTCCCCTATTTCATCGTGCATAAGGCCGACATGCCACTGGATGGCAGCACGCCGACACTGCTTTACGGCTATGGCGGGTTCCAGGTGTCGATGAACCCAGCCTACAGCCCCGTCACGGGGCGGCTATGGCTGGAACAGGGCGGGGCCTATGTGCTGGCGAATATCCGGGGCGGCGGCGAATTCGGTCCGGCCTGGCACCAGGCGGGCCTCAAGCGCGACCGGCAGCGCGTATTTGATGATTTCATCGCGGTCGGCGAAGACCTGATTGCGCGCAAGGTCACCCGTCCTCGGCATCTTGGCATCATGGGCGGTTCGAATGGCGGCCTGTTGATGGGTGTCATGCTGAACCAGCGGCCGGACCTCTGGAACGCTGTGGTCGTGCAGGTGCCGCTGCTGGACATGATGCGTTACCATGTCTTGCTGGCGGGTGCGTCATGGGTGGATGAATATGGGTCCCCGGATGTGCCGGAAGAGCGCGCATTTCTCGAGACGATCTCTCCCTATCAGAACTTCGATGCGGCCAGGTCCTATCCGACGCCGTTCTTTGTCACCTCGACCAAGGATGACCGGGTTCATCCGGGGCACGCGCGGAAGATGGCGAAACTGTTTGAGGCTGCCGGTCTGCCCTTCCTGTATTACGAGAACATTGACGGCGGACACTCCGCGGCGGCGAACCAGACGGAGCGCGCCAAGCGGTCCGCTCTGGAATTCACCTACCTGTCCGAGCGGCTATTCGACGCGTAGAGAGTACCAAACTGGAACGCGGTGCGGATATCAGTTCCGGATTGGAACTTTGGATGATTTTCTGGCTTGGGTCTTGCCAGTTATCCAATCCGTGACACTTTCTCAGGCATGCGGCTTGACGAGAAGGGATTCCATAACGACGTCGTCCGGCTGGATATGCTGGAGGAGGGTGACCGTGCCCGGCTTGAAGTATCGGACGCGGTGCAATCCATGTGGGACTGGCTGCCGGTTATCCCCAAAGGCACCAATTTTCACGCCTATGTCGACTTCATGCTGGCGATGAAGAAACAGGGCAGCATCATTCCTTTCTCGATAACGCGCCAGTCTGACGATGCCTTTGCAGGCGTGATCGCCTATCTCGATGTTTCGCGGACCCATCGGCGGGTCGGCATTGGCTATGTCTGGCACCCGCCCGAAATGCGCGGTACGGTCGTACCCGTGGCGACGCAAATGGCCATGATCGGCCGGGCCTTCGGCGCCCGGATGCGCCGTATCGAATTCCCGATTGCCGCGGGCAATGAAAGGGCGATCAGGGCGCTTGAGCGGCTTGGTGCGCGCCAGGAAGGTGTGTTGCGCCGTTATATGCGCCTCGCCGACGGATCATGGTCTGATTTGGCCATCCTGTCGCTTGTGGACGCAGAGATACGGGCGGCGGTCGACCTCCTGAAGGACCGGGTCGCACAGATGCAGCTGGCTTGACCTCAACCGGCCTGCATGCTTTAGGCGCGCTTACATCCGCGCAAACATGAAAAGCGCGCTTTGACTGACACTCGAGGTCAGCGAGGCCCCCCGCCCGGCGAAGGTTCGCTCAGCGGGGCTTCATGCTTTGTGCGCCGGGTTTGAGCGCCTATGTCTGTCCTTCAGGCAAATGGCAAAGGAGTAGGCACATGTTCGACGCATTAAGCGATCGTCTTGGCGGCATTTTCGACGGTCTGACCGGCCGCGGCGCGCTGTCCGAAAAGGACGTGAACGCCGCCCTGCGTGAAATACGTGTGGCTCTGCTCGAAGCTGACGTAGCCTTGCCCGTGGTCAAGGATTTCATCGACAGCGTGCGCAGCCGTGCCGTCGGTGAGGAAGTTGTCCGCTCGGTGAAGCCCGGCCAGCAGGTCGTCAAGATCGTTTATGACGGCCTCGTCGAAATGCTCGGCGGCGCAGATGCCGATTCCAGCCTCCGCGTCGATAACCCCCCGGCCGTGATGATGATGGCCGGCCTTCAGGGCTCGGGCAAAACGACCACGACAGCTAAGATTGCCAAGCGCCTGTCGGAAAAGCAGCGCAAGAAAGTCCTGCTCGCCTCGCTGGATGTCCGCCGCCCGGCCGCCATGCAGCAATTGGCGATTCTGGCCGATCAGTGCGGCGACAATGTATCGTCCCTGCCGATCATCGAAGGCCAGCTGCCAGCCGACATTGCGCGGCGCGCCGTTCAGGCCGCCAAGATCGGCGGCTATGATGTCCTGATCCTCGATACGGCCGGCCGCACCACGATTGACGAGCAGATGATGAATGAGGCGGCGGAAATCGCCGCCATCGCCAAGCCGTCCGAAACGCTTCTGGTTGCCGATGCGCTGACGGGCCAGGACGCGGTTGAAACAGCGAAACGCTTTCACAGCCGCCTGCCACTGACCGGCCTTGTCCTGACACGGATGGACGGCGACGGGCGCGGCGGCGCTGCGCTGTCAATGCGCGCCGTCACCGGCTTGCCGATCAAGTTTCTCGGCGTCGGCGAAAAGCTCGATGGTCTCGATACGTTCGATGCCTCCCGCGTGGCCGGGCGCATCCTCGGTCAGGGCGATATTGTCAGCCTCGTCGAAAAAGCCTCCGAGCAGATGGACGCCGACAAGGCCGAGCGGATGGCCGCGAAGCTCAAGAAGGGCGAATTCGATCTCGAAGACATGGCCGAACAGCTGCGCCAGATGCAGCGCATGGGCGGCCTTGGCGGCATCATGGGCATGATGCCCGGCGCCCGCAAGGCCAAGGAAGCCATGGCCAGCGCCAATCTCGATGACAATGTCCTGAAGCGCCAGGAAGCGATCATCCTGTCCATGACACGGAAGGAACGCCGCAAGCCTGCGCTGCTGAACGCGTCGCGGCGCAAGCGCATCGCGGCAGGGTCCGGCACCACGGTCCAGGAAGTGAACAAGCTTCTCAAGATGCACCAGCAGATGGCCGGCATGATGAAGAAGATGCGTACCAAGGGCGGCATGAAAGCCATGATGGGCGCGGCCTCACAGGCCGGCATGTCGCCGGCCGACCTGGCAAGAATGGGCGGCCAGCAACTGCCGGGCATGGGCTCTGGCGGCTTGCCGGGACTGGGCAACGGCCTTCCGGGCCTCGGGGGAACGAAGAAATAAATGACAAACGCTGACAATACACTTGCTCTGTTCCAGCTGAACCAGCTTCGGTCCAGCATCGACAATCTTGATGCCATCCTCGTTCACACGCTGGCCGAGCGGTTCAAGGCGACCAAGGAAGTGGGTAAGCTCAAGGCGCTGCACAATATGCCGCCCGCTGACAAATCCCGCGAAGGCCAGCAGATCGAACGCCTTCGCAACCTGGCCAATGAGGCCGGCCTCGACCCGGCATTCGCCGAGAAATTCCTCACTTTCATTGTGGCGGAAGTCATCCGCCATCATGAGCAAATCCGCAGCGATGAAGCTGAACTTTAATTCCAGAGACGACACTTTACAGGAGTAACCCCAATGTCCCTCAAGATCCGACTCGCCCGTGGCGGGTCCAAGAAACGCCCCTTCTATTCGGTTGTCATCGCTGACGCCCGTGCACCACGCGACGGCCGTTTCATCGAGAAGATCGGCGTCTACGATCCGCGCCTTGCCAAGGATTCCGGCGAGCGCGTGAAAATCGACGGCGCCAAAGCCGCAGAATGGATCAAGAAAGGCGCCCAGCCCACCGAGCGCGTCGCACGCTTCCTGTCGCAGATAACACTCGAAGGCGAATCCGCTCCGATCTACGCATGGAGCGCCGGCAGCAACCCGAACAAGGGCGAGCCAGGCAAGAAGGCGCAGGAACGCGCCAAGGAACGTGCCGAGAAAGCTGAAGCTGCTGCCGAGGCGGCCAAAGCCCCTGCCCCGGTTGAAGAAGCGCCAGCTGAAGACGCACCTGCCGAGGAAGCCGTTTCCGAATAGGTTCGGCCAGCAAGCAAACCGTCAAAAGGCCAGTGCCAGGCGCACTGGCCTTTTTGTTTGCCAGCCCGTTAGGGACCGGTGAACGCACGGCAACAGGGAACCTTGCCCCGGTTCAGTTCGCTTCACGTAGACATCGCGCTGTTCAAAAGGAGTTCGCCATGTCGAAACTGAACCGCATCCGGAATGGCGCAATCGTCGCCGCAAGCCTTGCCGCACTCAGCCTGCCAGCGCAGGCGGACCGTGGCCGCAATTCCTATGGCAACGGTTATGGCGGCGCTGTCGTGCACGCCGACGCGGGATATCGGGGCAGCGCCCTGCAGGTCGACGGCGCCGTGCCGGACTTTGCTCGCGTGCGGTTCAATGACCGCATTTCCTCGATCAGCATTCATTCCGGTGTCTGGGAAGTCTGCACGGACGCAAACTTTCGCGGCAAGTGCGCCACAATAGACACGAGCATCTCACGCCTGGGGGATTTGCGGTTGAATGATAATATTTCTTCGATCAGGCCTGTAAGGCGTGAGCGTGCACGAGGCAGGGCGGCGGATGTTGTGATGTTTTCCCGCGAAGACCTGCGGGGAGAGGCGTTCGAACTCGACGGGGACATGGCAAACCTGTCCGACTACCGGTTCAATGACAAGGCCAGCTCGATCCTGGTGACGCGCGGGACATGGCTTGCCTGTGAACATGCAAATTATCGCGGCCGCTGCGAAGTGATTTCGCGCGGTTCGGGCGATCTGCGTCCCATCGGGCTCAACAACAACATCTCGTCGATCCGGCGTTACGACCAGCGTCATGACGCGCGCCGGGATCACAGCCGCTACGATTGGCGGCACTAAACTTCAGCAGCCTGGTTCTCTCCGGGCCGGACTGCGGTTAGAGAAGCGCGATGATGTCTGATCCGAGCAGCAAACTGATTGTTGTGGGCGCCCTGAAAGGCGCCCATGGCGTACGCGGCGAAGTGCGCGTCAAAAGCTTTACCGCAGACCCGGCTGACCTGTTTGAGTACGGCGCGCTCACGGATGAGGCGGGCCGGATCGTGCTGACGCCCGTATCGGCGCGTCCCGGCAACGATCACTTCATCGTGAAACCTCGCGAGCAGAAGCAGAAGGAAGAATGGGACGCCCTGAAAGGCACCCTGCTTCATGTGCCGCGCGCCCAGCTTCCTGCAGCCGATGCGGACGAATTCTATATCGAGGACCTTGTCGGCCTGGAAGTGCATTCTGTTGGGAATGTTGCCGAAGGCCGCGTCAAATCGGTCCAGAATTTCGGCGCGGATGACCTTCTGGAAATCCAGCTGATCACCGGCGGGGCAAGTGTTTTCGTGCCGTTCACCCTGGCAGATGTGCCGGACATAGACCTGAATGCCGGACGGATCAGGATACCCGACCTGATGCAATGGGCTGAAGAAGGCGACGAGCCGCAGGCATAGGCCTTGCCGGTGTTGTGCCGCGTTCAGGTGCCATGTTCCATATTATGGGCTGAAACCGAGAGGAATTGGCCATGTTTGCCACGCTCCTGCGCCTTGGCGCCATCATCGCCGCGCCGCTGGCCCTCATGGGCACAGCGTCAGCGCAATATGACGCGCCGCAGGATGAAGCGGCGCTGATCCTGTTCAGCGGACCGGAATATTCCGGCGAAGCCGTCAACATTTTCGACCCCATCTACGCCTTGCCGGAAATAGGGTTCAATGACCGCGCACGGTCAGTCGCGGTGCTTTCCGGCGCTTGGGAAATTTGCGAGCATAGTGACTTTACCGGGCGATGCGTCCTGGTGCGCGAGGACGTTGCGGACCTGCGATACTTCGACCTTGATGGCGACGTCTCATCGGTCCGTCCGATCTACGAATATACCGATGCGGCGCATGGGTTGATGTTCATCCGCGATTCCAACGGCTATATCCGCTACGCCGATGCGGCACGGTATGGCCAGGACGATTACGATTATGGCTACGCCCGCAGCACGCGGATAGAGGTCTACCATTACGGTTACTCACCGGCCTACCGGTCCTATGGCTATTATGACCCGCTGGCCGGATACGGCCCCTACGGCTTCGGCTATTCGCGCGGCGGCCTGAACACCTATCGCGCCTATCACCACGAACGCCCGCCACTGCGCGGCCATTATGGGGCGCGCGATGCGGATGCCACGCTGTATGTGCATTCCAATGGCCGGGGCGCGTCGCTTGGCATCAATCGCGGCGTCAAGGATCTCAGCCGGTACCGGTTCAATGACAATGTCTCGTCGCTGAACATCAAGTCAGGCAGGTGGGAAGTCTGCGAGCATGCCAATTTCAGGGGCCGTTGCGAGATTATCGACGCCTCGACGGGCAAGCTGAACGGCCTGCGCCTGAACGACAATATCTCCTCGATCCGTCCCGTGGACGGCGACCGGGACCGGGGTGAGCATCGCGGAGACCGGGACCGTGGAGATGATCGCGGCGACCGGGGACGCCGGGACGGTGATGGCCCGCGCGCCGATGGTGACCGCCGGGATCGCGGCAGCCGGGGCGAAGGCGATGATCGCCGGGGGCGCAATG
>NZ_LADU01000018.1 GCF_000961795.1 Hyphomonas sp. BRH_c22 | reverse complement strand
GTGGTGAACGGTTTCACGATCGGCATCGCCGTGATCATTGCGACCAGTCAGTTGAAAGACCTCTTCGGTCTCTCGGTGGAGGCCTTGCCCGCCGATTTTCTCGAAAAACTGCCAGCCCTGTGGGAGGCGCGCGCGACGGCGAGCTATCCGGCGCTGGCGATCGGGCTCGTCACGATTGCACTGATCGTGCTGCTCCGCCGCCTGGCGCCGCGCGCGCCCGGCCTGATCGTGGCGGTGGGCCTGACCTCGGCCGCGGCGATGGTGATGGCCTTGCCGGTGGAGTCCATCGGGTCGCGTTTCGGCGCACTGCCAAGCCATTTGCCGATGCCGTCGATTCCCGCGATTTCGCTGGATCGCGTGCTGGAATTGCTGCCGTCGGCTTTCGTCATTGCCTTCCTGGCGGGCGTGGAATCGCTCTTGTCGGCCATGGTGGCAGACAAGATGACCGGCGGCCGTCACCGCCCGAATGCCGAAGTTCTTGCGCAGGGCTTTGCCAATATCGGCTCGTCCCTGTTTGGCGGCCTGCCTGCCACGGGCGCCATCGCGCGCACGGCCACAAATGTGCGCGCCGGGGGAAAGACGCCGGTTGCAGGGATTGTCCACGCGCTGGTCATCCTGCTGGCCATGCTGGTGGCCGCGCCGATGGCGGGCTATCTCGCCATGCCGGCGCTGGCGGGCCTCCTGATCCTGACGGCCTGGAACATGAGCGAGCCGCACAAATGGAAGGGCTATCTCGCTGCGCCGATGGCTGACCGGTTGCTCCTCCTGCTGACGCTGGTGCTGACCGTTGTGGCGGATCTGACGGTTGCGATCGGGGTTGGCGTCTCGGTCGGACTGGCGCTGCGCCTGCGCCGCCGGAACGTGCCGCCAGCGGAATGGGAAACGCCGGAGCGCTAGGGGAGGGGGCTTTGAGGCTAGGGCCGGTAGCCGTGGCGGTATTCGCCGGGTTCCATGATGCGGGCGGCGTGGTGGATGAAGTCGACGAGGAGGGGGCGAGTGTCCCGGGGATCGATGATTTCCTCGGCGAGGAAGCTCTCGGCGGTGCGGAAGGGCGAGCGGATGGCTTCGAACTTTTTATAAAGCGCGGCTTTCAGCTCTTCGGGATTTTCAGCTTCCGACAATTCCTTGCGGAAGGCGGCCTCAATGCCGCCGGCCATGGGCAGGCTGCCCCAGTCGCCGCTGGGCCAGCAATAGCGCCACTTGGTCTTTGACTGGTTCATCATGGCCGACCCGGCAAGGCCATAGGCCTTGCGGATGACGACGGAACAGACGGGCACACTGGCCTGATAGATGGCGGTCATGGCGCGCACGCCGGCGCGGGTGACACCGGCGGTTTCCGCCTTCACGCCGACGGCGAAGCCGGGGCAATCGACAAAGTGCACGACGGGCAGGTGGAACATGGAGCAGAGGTCCATGTGCCTCGTGACCTTGTCGCAGACATCGGCGGTCCAGGCCCCGTCGAGGAAGAAGGGGTCGCCTGCGAGAATGCCGACCGCGTGGCCGTCGATGCGGGCGAGGCCGCAGACCATGCCGCGGCCCCAGTCATGGCCGATCTCGAAGAAACTGTGCCGGTCGACCGTGGCCTCAATGATCTTGCGTGGCTTGTAGGGCGTCTTGCCATCGGTGGGCACGATGGAGAGGAGGAAGTCTTCCTTGCGCCTGGGGTCGTCGCGGGGGGCTGTGCGCTCGGGCAGGTGGTGGACCGAGGGCGGCAGGTAGGAGAGGAAGCGGCGGGCGGCCTCGAAGGCATCGGCTTCTGTATCGACCACATTGTCGACCGTGCCGTTCTGGCCCTGGATCTTCCAGCCGCCGAGTTCTTCCTTGGTGACGTTCTCGCCGAGCGCGATGGCGACGGGCGGGCCGGCAACGAAGACCTGGGAGAGTTCCTTGACCATGACCGAGAAATGGCTGGCGGCGACACGGCCCGCGCCCATGCCGGCGCAGGGGCCGAGGGCGAGCGAGACGAAGGGTACCTGCGTCATACCGTGGACGATCTCGTTCCAGCCGGGTGTTTCGGGAATGTAGGTGCGCGGGTCCTTTTCCAGCGATTTGACCGAGCCGCCACCGCCGGTGCCATCGATCATCTGGACGAGCGGCATACGGTATTCGGTGGCCATGCGGATCATCTGGACCATTTTCTGCCAGATCGACGCGTCCGAGGCGCCGCCGCGCACGGTGAAGTCATCGGCTAGGATGACGGCGGGCTTGCCGTCCAGCGTCGCGCGGCCGGTGACGGAGGTGGAGGGGGTGAAAGCCGCCAGCTCGTCGTCCGGGCCGTAGGTGGCCTTGCCGGCAATCTTGCCGATTTCGTGGAAACTGCCGGGATCGACAAGGAAGGCGACGCGCTCGCGCACCGTCAGCTTGCCGCGCCCGCGCTGGCGTTCGACCGGCTCGTCGCCGCCCATCCTTTCCGACAGGCGCTCGCGCCGGCGGAGTTCCTCAATCGATTTTTCCCAACTCATGCCTCCATCATTCGGCGCTCGCGCCCCCCTTGGTCAAGCCTTTCCGGAACGCGCGGCTGGCGTGCCGCGAGGGCAGCCGGGGTCCCGCTTGACAAACATACCGACTGGTTGGTATGTGAAGCCGCAAGGAGACAGACTGCATGGCCACACGGCAAGCCCCTGCGAAAGACAAGCTGATTGGCGCCGCCGTGAAAGTGGTGCGCGAGAAGGGCTTCAATGCGACCTCGGTGGATGATCTCTGCCGGGAGGCGGGCGTCACCAAGGGCGCTTTCTTCCATCACTTCCCGACCAAGACGGATCTTGGCATTGCGGCGGCCGAGGCCTGGAAGCTGCATGCGAATGAGCTTTTCGGCTCGGGGCCCTACATGGCGCACGAAGACCCGCTCGACCGCTTCCTTGGCTATCTGGAATTCCGGCGCGACATGCTGGACGGGCCGATTGCCGAGTTCACCTGCCTTGTCGGGACCATGGTGCAGGAATCCTATGACAGCCTGCCGGCACTGCGCGAGGCCTGCCACGATTCGATCTGGGGCCATGCGCTGACTCTGGTTGACGATATCGAGGCGGCGCGCGAGCGCCATGGCGTGGCAGGGGACTGGACGTCGGAAAGTCTCGCCCTGCACACGCAGGCCGTGCTGCAGGGCGCCTTCATCCTCGCCAAGGCCGACAATGGTGCGCGCGCCGCCCGCGACAGCGCAGACCATCTCATCCGCTATGTGCGGATGCTGTTCAATTTGAAGCCTCAAGCCATGGAGTAAAGAATGCCTGATCCAACCGCCCCCGAAACCCCGCATGAATTCGACCTCGTCCTTGAGCGGACCATCGCCGCACCAGCGGACGTGCTTTATCGCTGCTATACCGAGCCGGAACTTGTCTGCCAGTGGTTCTGCCCGAAGCCGTGGAAGGTGACAGAGGCGAAGCTGGACCTGCGTCCCGGCGGGGCGAGCTATCACCGGATAGAAGGTCCGGATGGCGAGGTGAACCATGTGCGCGGGCAGTATGTGGAAATTGTGCCTGGCAAGCGGATCGTCGGCACGGATGCCTTTATCGGCAACTGGATGCCATCCGGAAAGCCGTTCCTGACCACGATCATCACGTTCAGGGATATGGGCGACGGGACGACGCATTACCGCGCAGTCGCCCGGCACTGGAATGCCGAAGACAAAACACTGCACGAGGAGATGGGCTTCCATGAAGGCTGGGGCAAGGCGGCCGACCAGCTGGAAGAGCTCGCGCAGAGCCTCGTCGCGAAAGCCTGAAATCAATACGCCAAACCTGCCAAGAAGGAGACACACAATGGCAAGCCCGGAACCAGCTGATGATTTCAATGCCGCGCACAATGTGATTCCGCATCTCGTGTGCGATGGCGCGAGTGATGCCATCGAGTTCTACAAGAATGCCTTCGGGGCGGTGGAGATGATCCGCCTGCCCGGACCTGACGGGCGGCTGATGCATGCCTCGCTCAGCATCAATGGCGGCATGGTCATGCTGGTCGATGAAATGCTCGAGCATGATGTACGCGGCCCGAACCGGCTGGGCGGCACGCCGGTAACGATCCACCTGATCGTGCCGGACGTGGACGCCTTCGTGGACAGGGCCGTGAAAGCAGGCGCAACATTGTTCAAGCCGGTAGCGGACCAGTTCTGGGGCGACCGTTATGGCATTGTCGCCGACCCGTTCGGGCATCACTGGTCCGTCGCGACGCCGGGCGAGAACGCGCCGCGCACGAGCGAGGCCTTGATTGCGGCGATGAAAGGATGAACGGCATGATCATTCCACCCAAGATCACCCCCTTCCTCTGGTATGACTGCGAGGCGGAAGAGGCGGCTGAATTCTATGTCTCGCTGATCCCGGATTCGCGGATCGTGGATGTGCAGCGCCAGGGCGAGGCAGCGTTTGTCGTCTCGTTCGACCTCGCTGGCGTGCGCTTCACCGCCATCAATGGCGGACCCGGCCGTCCGCATACGGAGGCATTCTCGATCGCGGTAACGTGCGAGGACCAGGCAGAGGTTGACCGTCTCTGGGCAGCGCTCACCGACGGCGGAAAGGAAATCCAGTGCGGATGGCTTGTCGACCGGTTCGGCCTCAGCTGGCAAGTCGTGCCGAAACAGTTCTACGCGCTGATGGGGGCCAACACGCCGGAACAGTCGCAGCGCGTGATGCAGGCCATGATGGGCATGGTGAAATTTGACGTGGCGGCGCTTGAGGCCGCTTTTGCGGGTTAGCAAAGAAGGAGACTGATATGACTTATGTGGACGGGTTCCTGCTGGCCGTGCCGACCGCCCGGAAGGATCGCTACCTGGAGATAGCGCGCGATGCGGCGGCATTGTTCAGGAAACATGGTGCCTTGAGCGTGGTGGAAAACTGGGGAGATGACGTGCCTGACGGCAAGGTGACTTCATTCCCGATGGCGGTGAAACTGAAGCCCGATGAAACAGTCGTCTTCTCATGGATCACATGGCCGACGAAAGAAGCCCGTGACAAGGGCATGCAGGCGGCAATCCAAGAGATGGGACAGCCCGACGACGTACCCTTCGATGGACAGCGCATGATCTTCGGCGGATTCGAAACCATTTTCGAGGCCTGACAAGGCGCCGGATTCGTGACGGGGCCGGGCTGAACAATTCCGCCCGGCTTCAATCTTTACTTGCGTTCCCCGGGGTCACTCTGCTTTATCCCCTCAGGACCCATTCCAAGGAGGACCCGTTATGGATCTCACAGAACTCACAACCAAGGCTTCGTCCGCTGTCCAGCCGGGCGGCGATTTCACCAAAAAAGTGAAGTTTGACTTCGGCAGCGTCGGCAAGCTCTTCATTGATGGCGCAGCAGGCAAGGTCGACAATTCCGACGGCGACGCTGATGCCACGATCAAGGTTGACTGGGATGACTTCCAGAAAATCTCGGGCGGCCAGATGGATCCGACCATGGCGTTCATGCAGGGCAAGCTGAAAGTTGAAGGTGACATGTCGGTCGCCATGCAGCTGCAGAGCCTGATGAAGAAGTTCGCGTAGTCCGCGACGGCTTTCCAGTCCAGAAGGGGCCGCCCCGGGGAAACCTGAGGGCGGCTTTTTTCCGATGACAGACAAGATTGCCCCCCCGCCAGACAGCCATCGCGACGACTTTGTCGTCGTGCCGGGCAATCCTGCGCCGGACGGGGCCGAGATCGTGTGGTTCAAGGGAAGCGAAGGACGCGACCTGCGGGCCTGTATCGCACCGGCGCTGACCTACAGCAATCCGCGCGGCACCGTGATTGTATGTCCCGGACGCACCGAGTTCATCGAGAAGTATTTCGAGGTCGGGCGCGAACTGCAGGCAATGGGCTTTGCCGTGGTGATCATCGACTGGCCGGGCCAGGGGCGTTCTGACCGTCTGCTCGACGACACGAAGAAGGGGCATATCGACCGGTTCGAAACATTCATGGGCGCGCTCGCGAACGGGCTGGAAAAGCTCGATGACCGGTTGCCGCGTCCTTACGTGTCGCTGGCCCACTCCATGGGCGGCGCAATCGCGCTGGCGGCCATTGCGCAGGGCCTGGTGAAAGTGGATGCCGCCGCTTTCTGTGCGCCGATGTGGGGATTGAAATCGAAATTCTTCGGCATGAGCTACCTGGTCTGGGCCATGCGCGTAACGGGCCGGTCGGACAATTATGCGCAACAGCCCGGCCCGCCGGAAACCTTCGAGAACAATATTGTGACGCATGACAGGCGCCGCTGGCAGATTCAGCGTGACCTGTGTGATGCCGCGCCGGAACTGGAGCTTGGCCCCGTCACCTGGGGATGGCTCGGCGCCTCGCTGAACATCGTGGCGACCTTCGGCAAGGTGAAAGCCCTGAACAGGGTGAGTATCCCGGTCTTTGTTGCATCGGCGGGCGAGGAAAAACTGGTCGACAATGCATCGCACGCGGCCGTTTGCGCGCGGCTGCCCGACTGCGAGCATGTCACGGTGGATGGCGCGCTGCACGAGATCCTGATGGAAACAGACGCGCGCCGCGCCGCATTCTGGGACGGTTTCGAGCGCCTGCTGAAACGGGCCGGAATCTGATCGTCTGGCGAGGACGCGCCGAACAGGTTATGGTCGGGGCCGAACCAAGAGCGTGAGGATGCGATGGCCGACAAGACACTCGTGGAATTCGTCAAGGACAGCCTGGAGCATGGGCAGTCGCGCGCAGCGATCATTGAGGCGCTGACAAAGGCAGGCTGGCGCCGTGCCGAAGTGGATTCGGCGCTGGAGACCTATTCCGATGTCGACTTTCCGGTGGCCGTGCCGCGGCCGCAGCCCTATCTTTCGGCGCGCGAAGCCTTCTTCTACCTCCTCTTTTTCATCCTGCTGGGGATCGTGTCCTTCAGCCTCGGATCGCTCCTGTTTGCGCTGATCGAGTATGGTTTCCCCGACCGGCCCGCTGACGATGACTATCGCGTGTTCCGTCTTGAGGCCCAGGTGCGCAGCGGCATATCCGGCCTCCTCGTTGCGACACCGATCTTCCTCTGGCTCGGCTACATCCTGCGCGGTGCCCGGCAGCGGAACCCGCAATTGCAGCGCTCGCGAATCCGCAAATGGCTGACCTATATCAGCCTCGTTATTGCCGGGTGCACGCTTGTCGGGGACGGCATCTCGCTCGTCTACAATTTCCTCGGCGGAGACCTCACGACGCGCTTCGTACTGAAATCGCTCGTCGTGGCCGTCATTGCCGGCGCAATCTTCACCTATTTCATCAGCGATGCGGAGAAGGGAGACAAGGGCGATGTGGACCCCGCGTGAAGCCGGAGACTGGCTGGCCATTGCCCTGGTCACGGTCGTCGTTGCAAGCATCGCCGCAGGGCTCGTTATCATTGGCGGTCCGGCCAAGGCGCGCCAGGAACAGCAGGACAGCATGCGCCTGCAGGCGCTGGCTGAAACGGCGATGGCGCTCAATTGCTACAATCGCGGTGTCGGCACGCTGCCAGAGGACATGTCGCCTGTGCGCGCCGCCATTGAGGATGCGGGATCGGATGCGCGCCTCGCCCCGGGTTGCCGCAATGTGAGCTGGCGCGACGATCCGATATCGGGTGAAGCGTTCGAGATTATCCCCGGCGATGACCGGCACGCCCAGATCTGCGCTGTCTTTGCGCGGCCCGGGCGCGGTGACACGGGCATTCCCTATTACGGTTTGGGCGCCGAGCACATCAATTCGGCGGCGCCACGGCCCGAGCCGGGCCGTTTCTGCTATACGGTCGATCTTGCTGCGTCACCCGGCTGATCTGCTTGACTTCCCTAGCGTCGCCGCCCGACCTCTGGAGGAAACAAGGAGGATACCCCTATGAAAGTGGCTGCAGTCAAGAAACCCGGCGGACCCGGAAACCTGATCATTGAAGACCGGGCCGACCCGAAACCCGGCCGCGGCGAAATCCTCGTTCGCGTCAAGGCGAGCAGCCTGAACTACCATGATTTCGTGGTGGTGATGGGAGGTATCCCGACCCCCGATGGACGTATCCCGATGTCGGATGGCGCCTGCGAGGTGGTCTCGGTGGGTGAAGGGGCCAGCCGGTTCAAGCCGGGCGACAAGGTGCTCAGCCTGTTCTTCCCGAACTGGCATTCCGGCGGTCCGCAAATGTCCGGCTTTGCCAGCGTACCCGGCGACGGGGCTGACGGGTTTGCGGCAGAGCTTGTGGCCGCCCCGGAAACGGCCTTCACGCGCATGCCTGAGGGCTATTCGTTCGAGGAAGCAGCAACGCTGCCCTGCGCCGCCCTGACGGCCTGGCGTGCGCTGATGGTGGAAGCCAGGATCAAGCCGGGCGACTGGGTGCTGACACAGGGCACAGGCGGGGTATCCATCTTTGCGCTGCAATTTGCCAAGGCTGCCGGCGCCCGTGTCATCGCGACCTCGTCGTCCGATGAAAAGCTCAAGCGCCTGAAGGAACTCGGCGCGGACCACCTGATCAATTACAAGGACACGCCGGAATGGGGCAAGAAAGCCAAGCAGCTGACCGGCGGACGCGGCGTTGATGAAGTTGTCGAGATTGGCGGTCCCGGTACGCTTGCCCAGTCGATTGCGGCCTCCCGGATGGGCGGGCATATCTCGCTGATCGGCGTCCTGACCGGCGTTTCGGGTGAAGTGCCGACAGCGGCCCTGTTCTCGATGAACATCACCTTGTCAGGCATCACGGTCGGGTCTGCCGCGCATCAGGAAGACATGATCGCCGCGATTGAGGCGAACAATATCAAGCCCGTCCTCGACCAGACCTTCCCGCTCGACAGGATTGCCGATGCGTTCGCGCATCAGGCGTCGCAAAAGCACTTTGGCAAGATCATCGTCTCGATCTGAGCGCGGTCAGTGGCGGAAGTGGCGCATGCCGGTGAAGACCATGGCGAGCCCGGCATCATCTGCGGCGGCGATCACCTCGTCGTCGCGGATTGATCCGCCGGGCTGGATCACCGCCGTCGCCCCGGCTGAAGCGGCCTGAAGCAGGCCGTCCGGGAACGGGAAGAAGGCATCTGACGCGGCAACGCAGCCCTTGGTCTTCGGCACATCCCAGCCAGCCAGTTCGGCAGCATCCTCGGCCTTGCGCGCGGCGATGCGCGCGGAGTCGATCCGGCTCATCTGGCCTGCGCCGATGCCGACCGTTGCGCCGTCCCGGGCGTAGACGATCGTGTTCGATTTGACGTGCTTGGCGACGCGCCAGGCGAACAGGAGGTCATCGAGCTGCTCCTCCGTCGGCGTGCGGCGGGTAACCACTTTCAGGTCATCGCGCGTGATGCGGCCGAAGTCACGGTCCTGCATCAGGAAACCACCGGCCACCGTCTTGATGAAATGGCCTGCTGCGGCCGGATCCGGCAGCCCCTCGGTAATCAGGAGGCGGAGATTTTTCTTCCTGGCGAAGATGGCCTCCGCGTCTGCATCCGCGCCGGGGGCAATCACGACTTCGGTAAAGACCTGGCTGATTTCGTCAGCCGTGGCGCCGTCCAGAGGGCGGTTCAGCGCGACGATGCCGCCAAAGGCCGATGTGGGGTCACAGGCGAGGGCGGCACGATAGGCGTCGATGATCGTCTTGCCCTGTGCCACGCCGCAGGGGTTGGCGTGCTTGATGATGGCGACGGCCGGCGTATCGGCGCCAAGCTCACCAATCAGTTCGTAGGCCGCGTCAGTGTCATTGATATTGTTGTAGGAGAGCGCCTTGCCCTGGAGCTGACGGGCTGTAGCGACGCCGGGTCGCTTTTCGCCGGTGACGTAGAAGGCCGCTTTCTGGTGCGGGTTTTCGCCATAGCGCAGCGCTTCCTGCAGGCGCCCGCCCATGGCCGCCCAGTCTGGCGCCGTGTCACCCAGCTGGCGCGCATACCAGCCTGAAATGGCGGCGTCATAGGCGGCTGTGCGGGCATAGGTTTTTGCCGCGAGCTTGCGGCAGAGCGAAACCGGCACGGAGCCTTCGGACGATTCCATTGCAGCGATCACGGCATCGACGTCCCCGCCATCCGTGCAGACGGCGACGAAGGCGCCGTTCTTGGCGGCGGCACGCAGCATGGCCGGGCCGCCAATGTCGATATTCTCGATGCAGGTCTCGAAATCAGCGCCAGCCGCAACGGTCGCTTCGAACGGGTAGAGGTTGACGTAGATCAGGTCGATGGCGCCGATTCCGTGGGTCTCGGCATCCTTCACGTGTTCGGGATTGTCACGCAGGTAGAGCAGGCCGCCATGGACAGCGGGGTGAAGCGTCTTGACGCGGCCATCCATCATTTCCGGGAAACCCGTCAGGTCGGCGACATCTTTCACGGCAAGGCCGGCCTCTTTCAGCAATTTCGAGGTTCCACCCGTGGACACGAGTTCCACACCCATTGCGGCAAGCTTGCGGGCCTGGCCGGCAAGGCCGGTCTTGTCCGAGACAGACAGGAGGGCGCGGCGAATGCGTACGGGCGCTCCGCTGGTTGCGGTGTCGGTCATGGGGGGACGTCCTCTGGCGGCTGACTGAAATCAACGCGCGGGGTAGCACGAAAGGCAGGAGCGTCAAGCGCTGTGGCGCCGGGCCTTGACAGCGCGATTGGCGCCATATTCCGGTACCAGTACGCCAAGCAGTCTCAAAGTCTCTGATCTGTCGCGGCGGCTGGCAGCTTCCAGGAGCGCTGCAAGCTGCTTGTCGAACAGTTCGCCATGGCCGTTCAGGGAGGCGACGCGGTTGACACCATCGACATATGTCGGGCTGACCTGTTCGTGGCCGTAGGTCAGCGCCTCGTGCATTTTTTCGCCGTCACGCAAGCCTGTCGTCACGATCTGGATGTCTTCGCCGGGAACGAGACCCTTGAGGCGGATCATGGTTTCGGCCAGATGCAGGATGCGGATCGGTTCACCCATATCGAGGACGAAGAGGTCCGCAGCGCCCTCAAGCGCCTGCAGCGCCGATGCCTGGAGCACGAGGGAAGATGCTTCTTCCACCGTCATGAAGTAACGCGTGACGCCCGGATCCGTCAGCGTCACCGGCCCGCCAGCGGCAATCTGCCGCTCGAACAGCGGGACCACGGAGCCCGATGATCCCAGGACGTTGCCGAAGCGCACCATCGAGGCGGACATCCGGGAATCGGCGGCAATCCGGCTGACGGCGATCTCGGCGAGACGCTTGGTCGCGCCCATCACATTGTCCGGGTCAACGGCCTTGTCGGTCGAGATGAATACGAACCGGCGGGCGCCGACGGCGACGGCTGCGCGTGCCGAGTTCACGGCGCCGCCGACGTTCGTGAGCACCGCTTCGCACAGATTGTGCTCCATCAAGGGCACGTGCTTGAGGGCGGCGGCATGGATCACGAGGTCCGGCTGGGCGCGCTGGAACACGTCGGTCAGACGCGCCACGTCGCGCACGTCGCCAAGGCGCGAGGTTACATCAACGGTTGGGGCGAATGCGCCGAGGCTCATGTCAATGCCGTAGAGGTTCAATTCCGATGCATCGAGAATTGTCAGGTTGGTCGGATTGAGCGCTGCAACCTGCCGGCTGAGTTCGGCGCCGATCGTGCCGCCGCCGCCCGTGACAAGCACATTGGCCTTCTCGATGATCTGCCGCACGGGTTCGATGTCGAGGTGGCGTTCGGGACGGGCGAGGAGGTCGGCGGGACGAACGGGCTCGAGGATTTGCGCGGCCTCGTCACTGCCGAGCGCCATGATCTCGGCGCCATGTGTCGAGGCTATGTCGAGGACCTGCAGCATGCCTTCACGTGAGCGCGCGGTGCCCGTCACGGCGAGCCACGGTGTCTGGCCATAGCGGACGCGCAGCACGTCGATCACATTGCCGAGCTCTTCCACGGAGCCCATGATGGGGACGCCGCGAATGGCGCGGCCGGGATCTGCGCCGCGCATCTCAACGACACCAAGGACACGCACCTTGCTGCCCTGGGGCGACGATTGCAGGCGCCGCAATACGGTCACGCAGTTTTCGGCATCGCCGACAAGCAGGACGGGCTGTCCTGAGCGGGACACCGGGTTGAATATCTGCAGCGGCATGTGTGTCGAGCGTGACAGGGCAATCATGCGCCCGGCGAACAGCAGGATTGTCCAGAGGAGAGACGCGACGAGGAAGGTCGCCCAGGGTGCAACCAGCCGACCGTTGAGCAACAGCATGACGGGCAGGTAGAACAGGCCAGACAGGCCGACGGCCTGCACGATCATCACCGCATCCGGCCAGCCCATATGGCGCCAGACCTGTTTCTGGACGCCGCGGATCGTGAAACCCAGAACAACGGCCAGGACGAAGAAGCACGTGCTGAGCACGGCCGAGCTGATTGAATAGGGTCCCGTGATGGCATCCGACGACCAGATGAGAATGGACGACGCGATCATGGCGATTGCTGCCATGGCTGCATCGAAACTCAGCGTCAGGAACATGGCGCGGCGGGCAGAGCGTTGCGGAGTCAAGCGGCCGCCTCCTTCAGAAAGGCCCAGCGGATACAGTTCGGGGGCTCGTTGCCGTCGCCATTGGGGTCTGCGTATCCCGCCATGACAATCTGTTCGGGCTGCTCCACGCTGCCGCGTGCAAGATACACGGTGCGTTCCAGCCTTGTGCCTTCGTGGCTGGTCTTGAACCGCCACACAGCGCCATTGTCGCAGATCAGGCGGATGGCGTCGCGGGCCATCATCGCCGTGACGGTCGGGTGGAGATGGAAGCGGATTTCGAAATTGATGAACTTGGTATCGTCGGAGGATGGCTGGGAAATCGGGCGCACCAGCGAATCCTCACCGGTCAGCCGTGTGCCGTCGCCCGACATGAACAGGCGCCGCCGATGCAGCAGACCACAGGCCGCCTTATAGCCGCTATGCTGTGCATCCAGCCATATTTCGTCAGATTCCTCGAGCCGCTTGGCCGAGATGCCTTCCGGGCCAATCGCAGCGAGCAGCCGGGATTCGTCATTCGTCACGAAGCTCGACGAATCCCGTCCGGCAAGAACCAGGGTTGAATGCGCGCCGGTTCGGCGGACGGCAGCCTGCCAGTCCAGGTTTACCTCAGCGCTGTAGCCGCAGGAGGTTACCAGCCGGGCCGGGCCGTCCGACAATTCGAAACCGAGGGCCCCGGCATGGGCGAAATCGCCGAAGGGCCGGGGCGGGGCCTCCCCGCAATCAAGGACGAGGCGCACAGGGCCTTTCTGGAGCTTCTGGAAGCCCGATTTAGGCGCAAACGTGAACCGGCGCGGCGGCGCATCGAGGCGCTCAAGCGCGGCATTCACGGTTTCCGGTCGGCCCTCGTCACCGTCATTGAACGGGTTCAGCGCGCCGTCCTCTGTCTGGAAGAAGGCCAGCATGGCACCCATTCGCGGAATCCACTTGCCGAAATAGTCCGGCACATTGTGACCGGCTTCCTGCAGAACTTCCCGCAGGGTGAGCAGGTTCAGCAGCGCGGACAAGAGGCGCGACGGACTGCGGCTGACATGGCCGCCATCGGGAAGGATCTGCGCGGTACATTCCCCGTCGAGGCGCGCCAGGGCGTCATCCAGATGGTGGGCCCCGTCGAGGCAGACGGACCGGGCGACCATCACACAGGAGCCGATCCAGCGTGTTCTGGGATCGGTGGTCTGGTCCAGCGATTCGGAAAGGAACCGCAACTGCCGGACCAGGCATTCCATCCGTGCGGGGGAGCTGTCGCTGGAGAAGATGTGTTCCGAGCAGCGCATCCAGTTCCAGAGGCGGTTGGCTGTTGGCTCGGCGCGCCAGGCAAAGCCGTTGAACGCGCCAAAAGCTTCGACCCAGGAATCGATATAGGCGTTGGCCCGCTTGATGCCGGCCGCACCCTGCGAGACGAGATCAGGCAGCCAGTCGAACCGGTGCAGCCGGTCGGCAAAGTGGCGTGATGGCAGGGGGACTGACCAGGGGGCCTGTGCAGGCTCCAGCGTCAGGCGCTCCATGCCGATACGCCATACATCACGCATCAGGGCTTCGCCGCGCCATGTGTCGGGCGGGATGATGTCTGGTAAATGGTGGGCGAAGGCTTCAGGCGCTGTCCCGGTCAGTTTCAGGCGTTGCAGCGCGCCGATCCGGGCGTCTTCGCCGGCAATGCCGCGAAACCGGCGCCAAAGGGCGGCATCATCAGCGCTGGAACGCGTACGGTCAGTCCGGAATTCGCTGTCTCCACCACCCACGGCACGGACCATTCTGTAACCTACTATACGTGAACGCTCGGCCTGAGCGCCCGGATATTGTCACCATAGGCGGAAGGTCCACCCTTGAAAACGGCGGAACCGGCAACAATCGCAGTCACGCCGGCGGCGATGGCGCGCGGCGCTGTTTCGGGATTCAGGCCGCCATCGATCTCGAGGATGATGTCGCGGCCGGTCTGGTCAATCATGTGCCGGAGCGCTTCAACCTTGCGCAACTGGCTTTCGATGAAACTCTGGCCTCCAAAGCCGGGGTTTACCGACATGACCAGCACCAGATCGACATTATCGAGCAGGGGTTCGACGATAGAGGCAGGCGTGCCGGGATTGAGCGCCACGCCGGGGCGGATGCCGGCGGCCCGGATCGCCTGCAACGTCCGGTGGATGTGCGGACCGGCTTCGGGATGCACCGTCAGGATATCTGCCCCGGCCTGCGCAAACGCCGAGATGAACGGATCGACGGGCGCGATCATCAGGTGAACATCGAAGGGTTTCTTCGTGTGGGGGCGCAGCTTTTCGATGATTGGCGGGCCAAATGTGAGATTTGGCACGAAATGGCCATCCATCACATCAACGTGGATCATATCGGCGCCGGCAGCATCGATGGCGCGGATTTCGTCACCGAGGCACGCAAAGTCCGCTGATAGAATCGAGGGGGAAATGAGAACCTGAGTCATGATCATTCCCTAAAAGGGAACAGCCGGCCGCACAAGGCAGCCGGCTGTCCGATGACCATTATTTCAACCTTTGTCCGGAAACAGGCCTCAGAAGATCAGTATCCGCCGCGTGGCACCAGTTTCCAGCCGTCAGCGCCGGCAATGATGTCAACCTGCGTACCGGGCGTGATGTAGATGTCGGCGCCCTGGATGATTTCCTTCACTTCGCCATTGTTGAAGCGAACGATGTAGGCATAGCCCTGCTTGGTGCCGAGGCCCTTGCCTGCGGCATTGCCCGCAACGCCGCCAATCACGGCACCACCAATGGCGCCTGCAGTCTGGGCCTTGTCGCCGCCGCCGAGTTCGGAGCCTGCGAGGCCGCCCAGAACCGCGCCAGTGGCCGTGCCGATCAGCGACCGGTCAGGCTTGATGGTAACGGCGCGCACGGACGTGACGGTGCCTTGGTAGACAGTTGAAGCCTGGCCCACGGACTGGGTGCTCGTCGTGCCGACGCCGGGATTGTTCGCGCAGCCCGCCAGGGCAAGTGTGAGAGCGGCAAGCGCCCCCGCCATGACCTTGCCAGGAACGGAGCGGGAGGAAATTACTGAAGACATATCGTGCTCCTTGCACATTGAATAAGCGCTGTTTTGCGCGATTTCAGCTGAATGACAGATGAACCTGCACTGATTAATCTGGGGAAGTTGGCGGCTTTTCAAAGGCGGTGCGGTATTTTGCGCGGGCAGCCCGTGTGTAATTTGCAACAAGGCTAACACCGATTAACGATCCGATACTCCGCGCCGCTTGCCATTTCGGCCTGTTTTCAGGGCTTTTTGAGGCGGGAGATGAAAAACGTGTCGTAGTCACCCTTTTCACCGGGAAGTGTCAGCATATCGCCTTTTTCCGTGATGGTGTGTTCGAATCCCGGCACGTCATCCGGAAGAATCGGCACCCGCTGCGCGATATTGCGGGCGACCGCCGCGTCGATAATGTCCACGCCTTCGGCCGGCAGGGGCGTGCAGACGCAGTAAACGAGCGTTCCGCCGGGCTGAAGCATGTCGAGTGCGGAATCGAGCAGGCGGGCCTGCGCGGCGGGAAAGCGGGCCACATCGGCGTCGCGCTTGATCCAGGCCCCTTCAGGGTGCCGGCGAAGCGTGCCGAGCGCGGAACATGGCGCGTCCAGCAGGATTTTGGCGGCGTGCGCTTGCGGGCGCCATTCCTCCACATTGGCGGCAATAATGGTCGCCGAGAGGCCGGTGCGGCCCAGGTTTTCCTGCAGCAGCCGCAGGCGCGCGGCAGAGCGGTCAATGGCGGTGACATGTGCGCCGGATGCGGCCAGCTGGAGCGTCTTGCCACCGGGCGCGGCACATAGGTCGATGATCGTCTCGCCCGCCTGGGGGTTGAGCAGGCGCGCCGGGATCATCGCGGCGACATCCTGGACCCACCAGTCACCGGCGGCGAAGCCATCCATGTCTTCAACGGATCCGCCCGGCGCCCGCACAGCGCCGCCCGGAACAATCTCGCCCCCGGTTTCGGCTGCGACGCTTGCCGCGTCGAATTTCGGCGTGAGGTAGAGCACGGGCTCGGCGAGCTGGGCCTTGGCCAGCGCGTCGGCCGCCTCGCTGCCAAGCGCTTCGGTGAAGGCTGCCTGCAGCCATTCGGGCCAGATTGCCTGGATCGGCATGGCTGAAAAATCAGGGCGTTCGCGGTCGGCCCGGCGTAGGACGGCATTGAGGAAGGCGCCGCCGGAACGGGCTTCCGGCCATGCCTTGGCGGCTTCGACGGTTTCGCCGACGGCTGCATGGGGCGGCGTATCCATCAGCCAGAGCTGTGTGACGCCGGTGCGGAGCAGGGCGCGGATGGGTGCGGTAACGGCGGGGAGGGGGCGGGAGAGGAGGGGAGCAAGGGCCGTATCGACATGACCCAGATGGCGCAGCGCCGTGCTCGCGATGGCGCGCGCGAAGCCGCGATCAGGCCCTTCGAGCGTGTTGAAAACCTGACTTGTATCCATCGCATCGTCGAGTGTGCGGCGGCTGTCGATTGTCAGGGTCAGCAGGTCGGCAGCTGCGCGGCGAATGGCGGATCCGCTCACGCGATCAACCCCACGGTCCGGCAGCGCGTCTGGCCGGGCCGGGCAGATCAGCGGGCGTGCTCATCTGCTCACCCGCCATTCTGCGCAGGACGGCGACCCGGTTGGTGGTGGACGGGTGGGTCGAGAACAGGTTGTCGGCGCCCTGGCCATTCAGGGGGTTGGAAATGTACATGTGCGCCATGGCCGGGTTGCGCTCGGCCTGGACATTGACGGAGGCGCGCGCGCCGCGCTCGATTTTTTCAAGGGCCGATGCAAGCCAGAGCGGGTTGCCGCAGATTTCGGCGCCTCGGGCGTCGGCGACGTACTCACGCGACCGGCTGATTGCCATCTGGACGAGACCGGCGGCGATAGGCGCGATGATCATGATGGCAAGCGAACCGATCAGGCCGGTGCGTTCACGCCCGAAGAAGAGCGCAAAATTGGCGAGCATGCCGATGGCACCGGCAATGGTGGCCGTGATGGTCATGGTCAGCGTGTCGCGATTCTGCACGTGGGCCAGTTCGTGGGCCATGACGCCGGCCACTTCCTCGCGGGTCAGCATGCCGAGCAGGCCGGTCGTGGCCGCAACGGCGGCGTGCTGGGGGTTGCGGCCGGTGGCAAAGGCATTGGGCTGGGGCGTTTCGATAATATAGATCTTGGGGGCGGGAAGGCCTGCGCGTTCGGCCAGCGACGCCACGTCATTGGCGAATGTGCGCAGCATGGGCGTGGTGGTTTCCGGCGTCAGCTCGCGCGCGCCCTGCATCTTCAGGACGATCTTGTCGGCATTCCAGTAGGAAAACGCGTTCATCGCGGCTGCGACGGTAAACGCGATGGCCATGCCGGGAACCCCGCCGATCAGGTAACCAATGGCCATGAACAGGCCGGTCAGCATGGCAAGCAGTACGAAGGTTTTCGCGGTCCCCATTGGGTCTATACTCCACTATGACGGCAGCGCGGCCTTTGGTCGGACAATACTGCTAGGTATATGGTGAGCGTTAACGAATTGAGGAGTCTGTTGTCACATGGATCAGGAATCACCCACCCCTGATGGCAGTGCCGGCGAGGCGGAGCGGCGCAAGGCATTGAGCCCTGAAGCGCGCCGTGCGCTGGAAGAGGCCGATGCAAGGCGCGCCGCTGCGGACGCCGACGCCGCGCGCCTGCCGGAGGACGAACGCGGCGGCCCCAGAACCATCGAACCGACCCGCTACGGCGACTGGGAACGCAAGGGGATTGCCTACGATTTCTGACCCCTGGACAGCTGGACCACGCCAGCATCCATCAGGCTTTGCGCGCCGTCAATGATGGCTTCCCTGGCGGTGTGCGGCTGCCAGCCGAGCAGGCGCCTTGCCTTCTCGCTGGACACCTGGCGTTCGCGCCCGAGTTCGGGAATGACCTGCTTGAGCACAGGGTTGAACATGGCGGCCAGCTTCAGCATGACATCCGGCATCGTGCCTTTCGGGATTTTCTTGGCATAGGCCGGATAGGCTTCGCGCAGCACGTCGGCCACTTCGCTGAACCACATGAAGGGCTGCGAGACGAGGAAGCGTTCGCCGGCCGCGCCTGGAACGGTCATGGCCGCCACCTGGGCCGCCGCGACATCGCGCACGTCGACAATGCCGAAGCCGACGCGCGGAACGGCCGGAACCTTTCCCGACAGCGGGATGGTCAGCAATTCGAGGGATGCGGAGAGATCACCGCTCATCACCGGGCCGAGGAC
>NZ_LADU01000005.1 GCF_000961795.1 Hyphomonas sp. BRH_c22 | reverse complement strand
AAGGCCAGTGGGAAGCAAAGCGCGGCCCCCGCCGGCGAGCCCCCGCAGCGCGCGGCCTCCCGAACGGGAGGACGCGTGACCGGAGACGAGCCGGGCCGGTCAGGCGACATGGAAAAGGTTAAGGGCTCTCGCCGCCCGGACAGCCCCGCGTCAGCGGGCAGGGGAGGGGCGATGCCTTCAGATCCTCCCCCAACGCCTCGAACAGACGCTCGGCAACTCCTGCATCAGGCTCATGAACTCAGGTGTTCATTCGGGTCGGCTTTTTGCTGGCTGATAGGGGTTAGAGGTTTTCCTCAAGCAACTCGCGATATCCCCCGTCACGCAAGCGCTGGCCTTTTGCGAGCAAACGGGCCATCTCCGACTTCATGGCGCTGGACGGTCCGGACCAGTCCTGTGTGACGCGGGCCTCGCCATAGAAGATCATCGCCGTTTCGCGATAGGTCATACCAGCCTCAAAGGCATCAAGCGCGATCAAGGCGTTGCGGTAGCCAAGTCCCTTGCGTGACCATGTCGGCGACGTCGCTTCGGCATCATAGACGCGGTGGGCCCGTTTGAGCGTCTCGATATATTCGTCAGGGCAATCGAAGCCGGAAACGGAAAACTCCATTTTCACGGGCTCGCCGCACAGGAGCGACTTGCCGCTGCAGCGGATCTGGACGGAGCAGTTTGCCCCTTTGACGAGGAAGTGCTCGCGGCCGGCAGAATCGGTCAGGTGCACAATTCTGCAAAGGCGTGTGCCCTTCTCGAAGATTTCGTCAATCTCGTCAGGATCACGTTCACGGACATGGACCGCGATCTTGCGAGGGAATGTCTGATCGGACCAGAAGACATCTGTTGAAAGCGCAGTCTGGTCGGGATCGGGAAAGTACAGGAGCCCCCAGGCTTCGGCGGCGAGGTCCTGCTCAACCAGCTTCAACAGCTTGATGCCATGACATGCGGTCCCCGTTTCCAGCTGAGGTAGTACGGCGTATGCATCGTCCCTCAGGGCAGGATTACGCCTTGCAAACTCCCACGCCCAGTTCCCGCGCGAGAGATTGGCGGTGTAATTATACCTGACGAGCATATCGCTCAGGTCTTCTATCGTGCGAATAAGCATGTATCAGCCTCCCGCGTCAGGGGAATGCAGGACATGTGCCAATTTCAATCTATCATGGAGATTGCAAGGTTGCTTGCCTAAGGCAAAAGGGCACGCAAATGTGTGCTTACCGGACTAAAAGCACTGAACACACAAAAGCTGATTGAGCGTGTTCTGACTGCGTCGTTCGTCCAGACAAATTGGAGCTCGCAACAGTCAATAAGGATTGGTCTCTCACGTCGCAACTATTCAGCGGATTTTCGTTCTTTCAATATGTCCAGGGCTACGTCGACGATCATATCCTCCTGGCCACCAACCATACGCCTACGTCCTAGTTCAACCAGGATTTCACGCGTATCGATCCCATAATCTTTCGCTGCCTTCTCTGAATGCCGGAGGAAGGATGAGTACACGCCGGCATAGCCAAGTGAAAGCGTTTCGCGATCAACGCGAACGGGGCGGTCCTGGAGTGGGCGGACAAGTTCCTCGGCAGCATTCATGAGCGCAAAAAGATCGCATCCATGCTTCCATCCCTTTCGCTCGGCGGCTGCGATGAACACTTCAAGCGGCGCGTTTCCGGCCCCGGCACCCATGCCGGCCAGCGAAGCGTCCACGCGTCTTGCGCCATATTGAACGCCGACAATGGAATTGGCTACGCCTAGGGACAGATTGTGGTGGGCGTGGATACCCCGTTCAGTTTCAGGCTTCAGGACCTTGTCATAGGCTTGAAGCCGGGCGATGTATCCATCCATGTCGAGCGCGCCGCCACTGTCGGTGACATATATACATTCGGCACCATAGCTTTCCATCATGGCGGCTTGTTCAGCCAATTTCTCAGGCTCGACCATGTGGGACATCATAAGAAAGCCAACCGTGTCCATACCCAGATCTCTGGCAACACCGATATGCTGTTTCGATACGTCGGCTTCCGTGCAGTGTGTAGCGATCCTGACAGACCTGACGCCAAGCTTGTAGGCATGCTTCAGCTCCTCGATCGTTCCGATCCCAGGAAGGAGGAGCGTCGTCAGTTTCGCCGTTTTCACTGAATCCGCGACGGCTTCAATCCATTCCCAGTCGGTGTGGGCGCCAAAGCCATAATTGAAGCTTGAGCCATTCAGGCCGTCTCCATGGGCAATCTCGATTGCGTCGACTCCGGCCTGGTCAAGGGCTGCGGCAATCTTGCTGACGTGCTCGATACCGTATTGGTGCCGGATCGCATGCATCCCGTCGCGCAAAGTGACGTCCTGAATGTAGAGATTGTCGGATTTGGGATCAAATGCCATCAGGCAGTCTCCTTGGCTCGCCGCCGTGCGGCGATCTTCTCAGCGGTCGCAATGCCAGCTGATGTCATTATGTCGAGATTTCCCGCGTATGCAGGCAAATAGTGGGCGGCACCCTCGACTTCCAGGAAAACGCTGGTCTTGATACCTTCGAATGTGCCCAGGCCGGGAATCTTGACTGGGTTGTTCGAAACGAGCCGTTCGAACTGAACCTTTTGCTTCATCCGATAGCCGGGCACATAGGCGTTGACCTTTAACTAGACCTCTCTATCAGCACGTGCAATATTATCGATAATTAGGATCACAGAGCAATCGGACCGGCACTATGGCTGCAGCAGCTAGTCGGCAATAAGTCATTTGCATCATAGCGCCAAGGATACTGGGAGCAACAATGAACAAGGGCAGACCGTTCGGCTTGATCATAATGCTTGCCTGTTTGCAGGCGTGCGCCTTGGGCATGGCCGCGGTTGCTCAGCCCCCACAGGTTCAGATTTCGCAGGGCGTGATTGCCGGAAAGACCATCGGCGAGGTCGATGCTTTCTTTAATATGCCCTTTGCCGCCGCACCGGTAGGCGAGCTGCGCTGGCGCCCTCCGGCAGTGGCCCCGGGCTGGGAAGGTGTCCGGGACGGCACGCAGATGGGCCCCGCCTGCTCACAGCCATTGCGGCCTGCTGTCGTTGCCGGCGGTGTGGCAAACGTCCAGTCTGAAGACTGTCTGCAGCTGAACGTCTGGCGGCCGGAGGGCGCGTCGGGCTTGGCTGTGATGGTTTGGATTCATGGTGGCGCGCATGTGATCGGTTCCGGAACGTTCCCGATTTTCGATGGAACAGAGCTCGCCCGGCAAGGCGTGATCGTCGTGACGATCAACTATCGCCTCGGCCCACTCGGTTACTTTGCGCATCCGGCTCTGACGGATGAAGCGACCACGGATACTCCGCTCGGTAATTTCGGATTGATGGACCAGCTGGCAGCACTTCGCTGGGTGCAGCAGAACATCGCTGCCTTTGGCGGTGACCCGGCGCAGGTCACCGTGTTCGGGGAATCCGCCGGCGCAGTGAGTACCATGGCGTTGCTCTCGATGCCGGAAGCATCCGGATTGTTTTCGGCTGCCATTGTGCAATCGGGCGTCAACCTGCTTACCCCTCGAACGCTCCCGGAGCAGGAGGCGCTCGGGATCGCAGCCGCCGGCGCGTTGGCTATCGCGCCTGACGCTAGCGCAGATATACTGCGTGCAGCCAGCGCAGATGATTGGGTGAAAGCGGCTGGTCCTCGCAGCAGCGGCGCAGTCAATCCGTTCATCGATGGCCGGCTGTTGCGAGAGGCGCCTTCGCGGGCGTTTGAAGACGGCGGGGCGCTTGATGTTCCGCTTCTGGTAGGCGCAAACAGCAATGAGGCGAGCGTTCTGCTGGCCATGGGCATCAGCCCGCAATTGGCCGTCGCTTACTTCGGAGATCAGTTGGCTGAAGCAGAGGCTGCCTACGGCCTTGAGGCATCCGATCCTGAATTCGCACGGCAGGTTCTGGGGGATGCCTGGTTCGTGGCACCGGCCCGCTGGCTTGCCGACGCTACACAGGACGGTGCACCGAGTTATCTCTATCACTTCGACTATGTTGCAGAAAAGCGACGGACGAACTCTGCTGGCGCGGCGCACGGATCCGAAATCACTTATGTCTTCGACACGGTAGACTACTTCGAAAGCGTCGTCGGTGAGATGACAGAGGCAGACCGTCGGTTTGCGGAAGGAATGTCGGCGTGTTGGGTTTCATTTGCCAAAACCCACAAACCGGATTGTGAGCTGGTGCCTGCTTGGGGGCCATATGACACAGAGCGCGATGAACTCGCTCTCTTTGGGCCAGAAACACGAGTGATACCGGGCTTTCGGAAAACCATGCTGGACCTGATCCTTGCCCGCTACGAACATCAGGCGCCCTAAAGACTGAGCCCGATGTCACTGTCGATACGCATAAGGAGTGTTTTTGCATGATCAACCGGCGACATGCCTTGCTGCTTCCAGCCGCGCTTGGCGCATGTGCAGGATTGCCGGCCGCGCGAACCGGACCGGAAGAGTCCCTCGAGCGTGATGCGAGCGCGCTTGAACGCGCGGTGGTGACTTATGCCAGTTTCGGCTCTCATTATTCTGGCAGCGCAGGCGATCTTGCGACGACGGATTGGATGGAGGGCGAGCTCTCGACCGCTGGATACGAGACGCGTCGGCAGACGTTCGAAGTACCTGCCTGTGACGGCGAAACAGGAACGGTGTTACTGCCTGACGGGACACAAATTTCAGGACCGGTCCAGATGCCGGCTCGGGCGGCAGAGGCCGAGGCGGAGCTCGTCTACTGGAATACGGATACTCCGCCGCCAGCCTTGACCGGAAAGCTGCTGGTTTATGACGCAGGGTTTCGGCGCCATTCCAGCCTGATATCGACGGAATGGCAGCGCGTACTGAAAACCTCACGGGAAGCGCAGGTGGCGGGTGTGGCGGCAATCACCAATGGGCCAACACGGCTCGCTATTCGGCTCAATACCCCGGCCGACGGCGATATTGCTCCCATGCTGACCCTAGCGCCCCGTGAGGCAGGCGCCCTGCGCGCGGCAGCAACCCGTGGCGACACGGCCAGACTTTCCATCGCCCCAGCCCGGCCGGGCCGGTTGGCTGACAATCTGATTGCCCGGCGGACTGGCCCCGGTGCACGGATCGTTATCAGCACGCCCAAGTCCGGCTGGGGCATCTGCGCCTCGGAGAGAGGTCCCGGCATTGCGATTTTCCTTGAACTGGGGCGACGGTTCGCCTCAACCTGGCCGACGGCGGACATTCATCTGGTGGCAACGTCAGGACACGAGTACGAGAACCTGGGCGCCCACAGATTCCTGGAAAGTGGCGCACCGGCGCCGATGGACACAGCGCTTTGGGTGCATCTCGGCGCCAACCTCTCGGGAGTTGATTTTCATGACCTGGGTCCCACCCTACTGCCACTGCCGTCACCTGACCCGCAACGTTATCTTGGCGTGACGGAAGGAATTGAAGGGCTGGCCAGAGAGATGTTCCGCGGCCGGCCAGGACTGGAGGCCGCCTATGTCATGACTGCAGAAAATGCGGCGGGAGAGCTCCGCGAGATTCTTGGCGCCGGCTATGCATCCGCTTTCGGCGTCTTCGGCGCAGGACGCTTTCATCACACCGATCAGGATACGCCGGACAAGGTAGACATGCGTGAATTGGCCACAACAAACGCATCCTTCCTGCGCCTGATCGAGCGCGTTCTCAGTAAGGCCTGAAAATGACGCCTGCCGGAATGCCGGCAGGCGTTTAGGTCTTCGGGAGGAAATCCGTAGCCAGACTAAAAGTCGTAGCGAAGCTCGATTCCTGTCAGCCGTGGCTGGCTGTAGCGATTGATCGTGGGAGCTCGCGCCACAAAGTGGACTTCATCGGTCAGGTTGCGCGCAAAAGCCGTCACACTGACCTTGCCGAAGCGCGCCCCGAGGCGAAGGTTGATCAGTCCGAAATCGTCGAGCGGCGCGGTTGTGGCAGACAGTTCCTGAACGCCGCCAGTCTGCGCTGTGTAGACGAAATTGGCGAACGCTTCAGAATCAGGGCCAATTGGCCGGCGATAATTCAGGGTGGCCGAACCGAGCCATTCAGGAACCTGGGCCAGATCCAGCCCTTCGAATCTGCCGCTGATCACTTCACCCTCCTGATAGGAGAGGCTGAAACCGGTGGAGAGTTTGCCGCCAGCAATGTCGAAGAGTGAGGAAATCTCGCCTTCTACACCACGGCTTTCGGCGTCACCCGCGTTCGTGAGAAAGGACGTCGCCGCCACGGGACATGTCGGGTTTGTCAGCGCACATCCATTGTCCGTCTGGGCAATAAGATTTTCCTGATCGTTCATATAAGCCGCAATGGCGAAATAGGAATGGCTGCCAAGCGTACCCTTGAGGCCGATTTCATAGCTCTGGGACGTTTCGTCGTCGAACGCTGCATCAATGGGTCTGGGCTGCCGCGGATCACCAAGATTGGTGTTGAAGCCCCCAGCCCGGTAGCTGGTGCCGGCCTTGGCGTAAGTCAGGATACTGGAGGTCAGCTTGAAGGCGGCGGTGGCGTTGTAGGATAGGTTGCTCGGTTCGATGCTGCCATCCACGACCCGCGCGGCTCCGCCCAGGGGCGCCCCGGTGCCCCGGTCAAACAGGCGGGAACTGAGGGAGCGGTCATCCTGCGTGTAGCGAAGCTCACCTGTGAGGTTTAGCCGCTCGGTCAGGTCATAGCCGAGCGATCCGTACGCGGCGTAAGAATTATATTCGAGGTCGACGGGGGAGATACTGCCGGTCGAAGGGTTAGCGAGTGTGGGGGTTCGGGCATTCTCCACCGAATAATCGCTCTCAAGAAGCAGGAGGTCGATGCCCGCGAGCCAATTGAGCCGGCCATCGATGGCTTCGCCGGTGAGATGGACATCCTGGTTGAAGGACGTGGTCGTATCCCGCACGAAAGCTGCCGAGTTCACATCCAGCGGAACGACGGCAAGAATACTGCCAGCTGCAATGGCATCGGCGCGCTCCTGCGCATTGATCGCATCTGCATCGAGATCATATGCGGAGACACGCTCGCGATAGAGCGTGGTGGAATTCAGTTGCGCCCAGTCCAGATCGTACTTCGCGACGATCTGGTAGGAGTCAACGTCCTGCTCGGCAGAGGGCGGGGTGTTCCAGGGATAGTTGAACCTGTCCTGTATATAGCCGCCCGGGAAGCCTGGCGTGCCTGCAGGAATTTCGATCTGGTAGTGGATCGAGGGTGTCTCGAGAACTTGGGTTTCTGCAAGGAAAAGCAGATCGAGCGGACCGGAACTGTAGCGTAGCTGCGCGCGCAAGCCGTGGCCCTCTTCCCGGTCGAAATAGACGTCATTGACGGGGTTGTAGAAGAAACCGGACTCTTGACCCACCGCGAAGCCACTGAAGCGAACTGCCAATGTGTCGCTGAGCGCCCTGTTGACGACACCCTCGCCGCGCAGGTTCTCGTTCTCAATTCCATATTGCGCCTTCAGGTATCCGGATGTTTCAAATTCCGGCTGCGCCGAGACGATGTTGACGGCGCCGCCGACAGCGTTGCGGCCGTAGAGCGCACCCTGGGTGCCGCGCAGCACCTCAACGCGCCCGATGTCGAGAAAATCGATCAAGGCAAAGTTGCGCCCGCCGATGCCGCCACCGCCGATGTAAGAGGCATTGCGGTAGAGCCCGACGCTGGGATCGCCGTTCGTTGCGCGCGCAGTCGACGAGGCGCGGATCGAAAGTTCCGAGGTGACGGACGAGTTGAGGTTGTTGAAGCGAACGCTTGGCTGGTCGGCCAGCAGTTCGCCGCTGGTGCTGGCGCCGCCGCGCTCGGTGAGCGCGTTCCCGCCGATGACGGAGGCCGCCGTCGGAACTTCGGAAAGCCGCTCCTCCCGGCGACGCGCAGTCACCACCACTTCCCCTAGCCGAACTTCCTCTTCCGCGCCTTCGGAAGGCGCTTGTGAAGCAGCATCTTCAACAGCCTGGGCCGAGGCCGGCGCGATTCCATTGACAGCCACCGTCATTGCGGTTGTCGCAAAAAGCATAAAGCGAAGCATGTATTCCTCCCTCAAAGGCCCATCTTGGGCTTATTATCGATAATTTCAGATTATCGATAATATTTGGGGCGAGGTGTCAAGTACTTCATGCTGGCGAGCGGCAACAAACGGTAGCCTCGCAACCGAACGGGCGGCCGCATAGGATTGGCTATTTTCGGCGAGGCGGTTTCCGGCGCGCCTGTTCGACGGCCTGCGCATCAAGGTAAGTCGCCAGCGCTTCTTGATAGTAGTCCTGAAGGTTTCCGATCAGGGCGCGCGCAAGTTCGTCGGCCTTGTCCGGTTGGCGGGCCTTGATGGCGGCGCAGAGCCGCTCGTAGATTTCGGCAGACTTCAGCGCCGGAGCGACCGGAAGGTCTTCGAGGAACTTCTGCGAGATGATCCTCTGCTGCCACTTGGCAACAATCGCCACGCGGTCCAGCAAAGTTTTGGACTGAGGTGCACGGGCGCAATGCGCAATATAGGCACCGATGCGGTTGGAAACGGCAAGATGGTCGAACGTATTGCGCGTCGCATGCGCAATGGCCGTAAATTCCTTGACACGCGCGACAAGCTGTTCGGCCTCGCTGTCAGTCATGCGCTGGCTCGCAAGGCGACACACGACGCCGAACAGGGATTTCCAGAGTTCGAGGATCTCGATAGTCGCCTGCTTGTCAATCACCGCGACGCGGGCACCTCGCCAGGGCACGACCTCAACGAGTCCTATATTGGCGATTTGACGGAATGCTTCGCGTACGGGCGCGTGAGAAACCTCAAACCGTTTGGCAATTTCCCTTTCCCGGATCCAGGAACCCGGCGGGATCCGCCATTCAACGATGTCCTCAATCAGCGCTGCCGCGATGACCCGGTCCTGCGTCAGAGCATCAGTTATAACTTCCTGCGGCAATTCTTCTGGCTGGTCTGGCACACTGATCACCTTCATTTTTCGAGATTCCATCTAGCCTTGATCGTCTTCAAAAGGCAGTATTATCGATAATTCAATAAGGGAGAGTTTAAAAGTGCCTCGATACTTGCTTTTTTGGCTGGCCTTAACTGCTGGCTCGTGTGCAGCACAGCCTTATCCGACCGGACATTCTGATCAGAGCAATGCCTGCCAGCAGGCCATTGCATATTCAAATGCAGACCGAGGTCTGGCGGTGCTTGTGCTCAAAGACGGCGAGCCGGTCTGTAACAGCCCTGACCACGACATCAACGAACCTCACGAACTTTGGTCCGGCACAAAAAGCTTTCTTGGCATAATGGCCGCCATCGCAGCAAAAGATGGTCTATTGTCTCTGGACGAGCCGGTCGCCGTAACGCTCACTGAGTGGCAAGGAGACCCCCAGCGCAGTAAGGTAACTCTCCGTCACCTTCTGTCGATGACGAGCGGGCACAAGAGCCGCATCGGACGTCCGCCGGGATACGAAGCTGCGGTTGCAAGCGATATAAACTCGCTAGCCGGGTTGAAATTCCAGTATGGCGCCGTTCCGTCTCAGATTTTCGGTGAAGTCATGCGCCGCAAACTTAAAGCGGCTGGCCAGTCGGGTGGACCAAGAGCGTATTTGGAGCAGCGCTTGTTTGCGCCCTTGGGACTTGCGGGATACCGGTGGAGAAACGGCCCGGACAAGCAACCCCTGATGCCTCAGGGAGTCATCATGTCTGCCAGCGAGTGGGCGAAATTCGGCGAGTTCGTGCGCCTTGGCGGCAGGGTTGACGGCATACAGATCGTTGACCAGGAAACTTTTGAAGCGCTGTTCGAGGGAAGTGCAGCGAATGCCGCATACGGGCTATCCTGGTGGTTGCCGAGGCCCTCATCGTCAAAGGACGTCGTTACAGCGACGACAGATATTGACGATCATGCCGATAGTCTGCCTGATGACATGGTGGTGGCTGCCGGAGCGGGCAATCAGCGGCTCTATGTAATCCCGTCGCTTGGTCTGACCATCGTGCGTCTTGCAGATCTTGATCTGGGCGCAGCCTTGCGAGGTGATAAGGAACGCTGGTCGGATTATGTATTCTTGGAACTAACCTTGAATGCGGCACATTCCAGAAGCGTACCACAGAATAATTGATGTCCGGCGCACGAAAAATTGAAAACTTGTGTGGAAGACTCCAATGCTGCAAGGGTTTTTTCGTTTCGGCAAGCCCGGGTCGGAAGCTGACTTGTGTCCGACCTGTTAGCGCGACGTAATTGTCGCAGGCCTGAGTTTCCGCGAACCGAACCCCATTCTGCAATGCGGGCAGTTGAAGTCCTTGTTACTATGAGGGTTGTCTCGATTTCCGAGTGCCAAGATTGTCATTACTATTCATCGTCCTAACAAGTCTTTTGTGGCTATGTGTTTTCTCAGAAGTTCAGGCTTTGGCCGTTGCCCTGAAGGGCTCATTGCGGGAAAGCATGGCTCAAAAGATCCGGGCTGTTTTGTTGGCAGTTACAACAGTTGCAAATCTTGCGGGTTTTTTCTGGAGTATGCTGACTACCCACGGACCCGCCATTTCAGGATGGGCCTTGTCGGCTGCCGAGTTCGAAATGGCAGGACAATGAAGCCGCAGGGCGTCTACATTCTTTGGGGTACATCAATTATTCTCTCGACGCTATCGCGAGAGACTTTATTGTAATTGGTGAACGCGTAGCAGGTGGGAGGACGCGGCCGCACATAGTCGGCGCTTCGCTTGCAGGCTTGCAGCCATCATTACTGCGGGCATGCTTGCACGTGATGCATTTGCATGGACAAGACCATACTCACCATCCCCGGGGACGCGAAATACGACCCCAATCACAAAATCATGTGCTAAGGCCCAGCATGCGACCCGGGAGGACTTCACTCGTGGTCAGTAACCGGACAAAGCGGCGTATCGATCCTTAAGCCAGGTCGTCGAGCCGAAGCTCGCCTCGAGCACGCGTGCGCGCTTCAGGTAAAAGCCGACGTCATATTCGTCGGTCATGCCGATACCGCCATGGAGCTGTATGCCCTGGTTGCTGATACCGTGCAGTACGCGGTTGGCCTCGGCCTTGGCGATGGTCGCAGCGCGCGCTGCGCCGAACCCACCATCGACCGCCTGTAGTCCCGCCTCGACTGCCGAGCGCATCTGTGTGAGGTCGGCGAAAAGGTCCGCCATGCGGTGCTGCAGTGCCTGGAAGGTGGCAAGCACCTGGTTGAACTGCACGCGCTGCTTGAGATAGTCGAGCGTGGTGTCGAACACGGCTTGGGCCATGCCGAGCATCTCGGCTGCCGTTAGCACGCGCGCGCGGTCGAGCACATCGCCGAGCAAGCTTTCGCCCCCGCCTTTGAGCTTGTTTGCCGCTGCACCAACGAAATTCACTTCGGCATGGCTTCGCTGGTCAGAGAGCTTACGGGTGATGAGTAAGACGCCGTCACTCTTTTCGACTAGGTAAAGCCCATCCTTGGCCGCAACCACGAAGAGGTCTGCGCCGTGTGCCTCGTGAACGAAGGCTTTCCTGCCGGTCAGTTTGCCGCCGGAAACACTTGTCTCGATCCTGGCCGGATCATGAGAGGGCCCTTCATCGACCGCTAGCGTCGCGATGGCTTCACCGCTCGCGAGCTTCGGAAGCCACAATGCTTTCTGCTCGTCGCTGCCGCCCAGGATGATCGCCGATGCCGCCGCGGTGTTGAGGACGAGCGGGCTTGCGGTCAGCGTCTTTCCGAGCTGCTCAATCACGAGACCCGCCGAGAGCCAGCCAAAGTCTGACCCACCATACTCTTCAGGAATGATGACCCCGGCCCAACCCATTTCCACCATCTTGGCGTAGGCAGCGCGATCAAACGCCTCCTCGGAGCCGCTGGCGCGGACCTTACGAAATTCTGTCAAAGGGCTTTCGTTGACGGCCCAGCTGCGAGCCATGTCGCGTAGCATTTCCTGTTGTTCGTCGAGAACTGCCATTGTCAGTACTCCCCTCCTTACGCGTGATCGAGCATGCCGAGCACGCGCTTGGCGATGATATTGTTCTGGATTTCGGTCGAACCACCATAGATCGTTGCTGCCTTGCCGAAGAGCCAGGTGCGCACGTCCTCGAGTTCCCCCTCGGAAAAACCGTCGCCTTCCCAGCCAAGGCCCTGCAACCCACGGATTTCGATCAGTAGTTCCGAGCGTTCCTGTGCCAGCTTGGTGCCCGTCTTTTTGAGAACTGAACTGATCTCAGAGACTCCGCCGGGCGCCTTGCTTTCCTCGATCGCGCGGCGCGCTGTAAACAAGAAGCTGCTCCAGCGGATTTCGAAATCGGCGATCTTGTCGCGCAGCACATTGTCGGTCAGCCGACCATCCGCGGCGGTTTCGCAATATTTCTTCGCGATGTCGCCGAGGCTCTGCGCCATCATCAGAGCCAGATTGCCGCCACCAGAGATGTTGGTTCGCTCGTGCTGGAGCAGGCGTTTGCCAATGGCCCAACCCTGACCCTCTTTTCCAACGAGATTTTTCTTCGGTACCCTTACATCGGTTAAGAAAGTCTCGCAGAAAGGGCTGGTGCCCGAAATCATGGTGATCGGGCGGACTTCGACGCCGGGCGCATTCATGTCAATCAGCATGAAGCTGATGCCCTTGTGCTTGTCGCGCCTGTCGGTGCGAACGATTGCGAAGCACTTGTCGGCCCATTGCCCGCCGCTGGTCCAGGTCTTCTGGCCGTTGATCAGGTAATGGTCGCCTTTGTCCTCGGCGAAGGTTTGCAGATTAGCGAGATCGGAGCCGGCATTGGGTTCGCTATAACCCTGGCACCAGCGGATTTCGCCACGGCAGATCGCCGGAATGTGCTCGCACTTTTGCTCCTCGCTCCCGAATTCAAGCAGGGTTGGGCCGAACATCATTACGCCCATCCCGCCGATGGGATTGTAGGCCCCCGACTTGGCGAATTCCTGAGTGACGATTTTGGCCTGGGCCTTGGTCAGCCCGCCACCGCCATATTCCGTGGGCCAGGTCGGTGTACCCCAACCGCACTCGGCCACGGCCTCTCGCCATTTCTTCTGCTCATCGGTCTCGTTGGTCGGCCCTTCGAGTCCGGCAAGCAGATTGCCCTTGCCCTTGAGTTCTTCGGGGAAATTTGCGGCGAGGAATTGTCGCACTTCGGTGCGAAATGGATCGTCGTTCGCATGGGCACCGGATTGAAGCTGAGTTGGCATGGAGACCTCCGTTCAAAAATCGAATTGGCGTCGCCCCGAGCGGACGACGATGCATCACTCCGACTCGTCAGTATTGCTGCGCGGGAACGTGCAAAACCAAACCCTCCAACGTGGTCACGATGGGGATCTGGCAAGCGAGGCGGCTATATTGGTTCGCTCCCTCTGCGAATTGCAGGAGCTCGGCCTCCGCAGCGCCTTCCATGAGGCGGCCCACAATGTCGATCCATGCCGGATCGATATGAACGTGGCAGGTCGCACAGGCGCAGACGCCGCCGCAATCGCCGTCAATGCCCGGCACGCCGTTGAAGAGCGCCGCTTCGCGCGCTGTTTCGCCTTCGGCTACCTCGACCTCCCTCCGCGTTCCATTACTGGAAACGAACGTCACTTTGACCATCATAAACTCCGTATTTTAGTCCAGCCCATCAGCGAGCGTGCAGCCGCACCGGCAGTTTCGTGATCCCTCGCACAAGGTTCGAAAACAGACGCTCGGGCTCGCCGGTCACTTCGACCTTCGCGAAACGCTTGTGGATCTCTTCCCAGATGATCCGCAGCTGCAGTTCTGCAAGCCTGTTGCCCATGCAGCGATGGATGCCATAGCCGAAGGACAGGTGATGACGCGGGTTCTTACGGTCGATGATGAACTGGTCAGCTCTGTCGATGACGGTATCATCCCGGTTGCCTGACAGGTACCACATCACAACCTTGTCACCTTTCCTGATCTGCTTGCCGCCGATCTCCCAGTCCTGGAGCGCAGTGCGGCGCATATGGGTAAGTGGCGTCTGCCAGCGGATGATCTCCGGCACCATGCTGGTGATTAACGAAGGATCGTCATTGAGTTTGCGATACTCGTCGGGGTTCTGATTGAGGGCGAGCACACCGCCGCTGATCGAGTTGCGCGTGGTGTCGTTGCCGCCCACAATAAGTAGCAGGAGGTTGCCAAGAAATTCCAGAAAGGGCATGTCCCGTGTCGCTGGAGAATGCGCCATCATGGAGATGAGGTCGTTCTTTGGCTCCTGATTGATGCGCTGCTCCCACAGCCCTTTGAAATACATCGCGCATTCGATGAGCTCTTCGCGCCTTGCCTCATAGGATTCGACGATGCCGGTTTCAGGCGCGGCCGTTGTGATATCGGACCAGCGCGTGAGCTTGCGCCGCTCCTCCCACGGGAAATCGAACAGGGTCGCAAGGGTCATTGTGGTCAATTCGATCGAGACCTTGTCAACCCAGTCGATATCCTCGCCTACCGGCAGATCATCGAGGATATGGCACGCACGTTCACGGATTGTCGGCTCAAGTAACTGCAAGTTTGACGGCGCGACTGCAGAGGTAACGGCCTTTCGTTGCTGATCGTGCTTGGGCGGGTCCATGGCGATGAACATTTCAAGTTCAAGTGCACCTTCCGCCGAATGCATGTCCTGAATGGCAATTCCGCCGAGCTTCGCCTCCGACGAAAAGACTTTGTGGTTGGTATCGACGGCCATGATGTCGTCGAACCTGGTAACCGACCAGTATGGCCCGACTTTACTTTCACGGCAGTAATGGACCGGCTCCTCCTTGCGTAACCGGTCGAAGAACAGGCCAATCGTGTCCTTCTGAAAAAGGCTCGGCCGCGAAACATCGATTTGCTCGATCGGAATGGCTGCGATTTTTTCGACCGTATCCATTTCCATCGTTTCGATACTCATGTCCTGCCCTTCGATCCCATCAATAAGCCGCTAGTTGCTGAAAAGGTAAATCTTCCGCGAGGTGCAGTCAAGAAAGCTTATAATGATTTCTTGACGAGGAGTTGCAATCATGGACGTATTGGGTAGGTTATAGGCAAATGAATAGATTAAATCTTATAAGATAAATATCACAGGAGCGAGTCCTACGAAATGCAGCCGACGGTCGATAACGTGAAGAAAGCCAAGCGTGCGCTCTCGCTCGCGCAGGACATCGTTCGCGATATCGAGGCGGGGGCACGCGTTGCGGGGGACAGGTTACCGCGCGAAGAAGAAATGCTTGCGCGATACGAAGTCGCCAGAGCAACCTTGCGTGAAGCGCTCCGCTTCCTTGAGCTTCAGGGCGTAATCCATCTTCAACTGGGCCGTAGTGGCGGCCCGGTGGTCGCACGCCCCCAGACCGGCGATTTTGCGAATAGTCTTTCTCTCATCTTGCATTTCATGGAAGCAGACCTCAGGGGCCTGCTCGAACTGCGCGAAGCCATAGCGCCGGATGTCGCAGCCTATGCTGCCCAGCGCGCGACCACGGGCGACCTCAGCGCACTCGCCGATTGCCTCAAAGAGCTTGAGCGCAATGAGGCAGGAAGCCAGTTCGAGGAACTGAACCGCCGTTTTCACGACCTACTCGGTTGGGCCAGCGGCAATCCGCTCTTCGGCCTTCTGACTTCCTCTATGCATTTGCTGACCCGCGAATTCTCGCGCTCGCTCGGGTATTCGGCGCAAGAGCGGGCGGTCCAGTTGCGATTCCTGCGCCGTGTTCTGGAGGCCGTGCGCACAGGGGATGCTCAAGCGGCGCGGCAGGCCATGGCCAAGCTTGTGTCGGGTTCCGCGTCTTATCTGGCTGGACGAAGTCCCGAGCTTGTTTCCCAGAAGGTCAAGTGGGGACAGATTTAGAAAACTTGCGTCCGTCAAGGTCGCGGAATGGAGGATGTAAGGCGATGGCGCTCAAAAGCCGCATTTGTGAAATTCTCGGGATCGAACACCCCATCCTACTGGCCGGAATGGGCGGGGCGAGCGTTCCCGCGCTTGCTGCTGCGGTGTCGAATGCCGGAGGGCTTGGCGTTCTGGGGGCTGCGGCATGCTCGCCAGACCAATTGCGCAGCTGGATCCGCCAGACACGCGAGATGACCGACAAACCATTTGGCGTCGATACCCTTCTTCCCGCATCCGTCAGACGCGGCTCGGCCCCGCAGGTCGGGGGTTCGTCCGAAAATCCCACGGCACTACTTGGCGAATACCAGGAATTCACCCGCGACTTCATACGGCGCGAACATCTGCCCGAAGTGGATGTCGAATCGGCCATGCGAGCGGCGGGCGTGCCGAAGATGGGCAAGGCAAGTCCGCAGCTTTTCACGAAGGAGTTCTTCGAAGCGCAGATGGAAGTCGTGATCGAGGAAAAGGTACCCGTCTATGCTGCCGGCCTCGGCAATCCCGGTCCTTGGATGGACCGCCTGCATGCCAACGGCACCAAAGTCATGGCTGTCATCGGCAAGGTCAAGCACGCCCGGCAGGTGGTCGAAACCGGCGTCGACATGATCGTGGCGCAGGGGCACGACGGGGGCGGCCACAACTCGCCAGTCGGCACGATTTCGCTGATTCCCCAAGTGGTTGACGCGGTGGGCGACCGCGTTCCAGTGATTGGTGCCGGCGGCATTTCCGACGGCCGGGGTGTTGCCGCCGCGCTGATGTTGGGTGCCGAGGGCGCGTGGATCGGGACGGCGTTCCTCGCGACCGAGGAGGCGGGCATCGAACGATTCCAGAAAGAAGCGATCATCGAAAGCGGCGACGCCGATACGGTCGTCAGCCGCTCGATCACCGGTAAACCTGCGCGAATGATCCGCAACAAATGGGCCGATGCATGGATCGAGGCAGGCAAGGATCCATTGCCTATGCCCTATCAGTCGATGATCTCGGGGCCCGTCATGGCGTCGGGCGTCAAGGCGGAGCGCAAGGACGTGATCCCGGGTTTCGCGGGCCAAGGGATCGGCCTTATCCATTCGATCCGGCCCGCAGCCGACGTGATGCGCGAAATTGTCGAAGATGCGGAATTCGCACTCGCCCGCGCGAAGTCTTACTGCTGAATTGTGGTAAAGGTGGACATGACATGAGCAACGCGCTGAACCAACCGAAGGGGCATGAACTACGCCTACCTATTCGCCCGGGCGAAGCTATTGCGGCCATGCGCCGACTTACCCGGGACAAGGAAGACACTGCGCAGGTCTTCCGTATCGTCAAGGCGCTGTCGGGCAATTCCTATTATCGCAATTTTCGACGGTTCGCTGCCTCTTCCGCCGGGAAGCGTATCCTCCTGGAACGCGCGGACTTACTCGGCACCTTGTGTGATCGTGATCGCTTGAAAAGATGCGAACCGGGAACGCTGGGCCGGGCCTATCTTGATTTCGTTTATGGAGAGGGGTTGACCGCCGAGGGGTTGGTGGATGCCAGCGAAGCGGGAGGGATAACCGACTTCAACGATCCGGAAGTCGCACGCTACCGGAAGCGCCTGCGCGATTCGCACGACCTGTTCCATGTCGTGACCGGATATGGACGAGATGCGCTGGACGAATTGTGCGTGCTCTCGTTCTGCAACGCACAATTCTTCAATCACGGAATCGCCTTCATCGTTGCGATCGGAATTCCGAAGATGCTGGCCGAATGCGCCCGTTTGCCGGTCTCGCGTGCCGCGTTCGAAGCGTGGCGACGGGGTAGGAATGCCGCCGACCTGACAACCTTCTATTGGGAGGCGCATATCGATACGCCACTTGAGGAGGTACGCTGGCGTTTGAACCTGAAACCACCCGTTTGCTATCTTGGGGTTCAGGACCTGTCCCGCTCGTTTGAGCGAGATTTCCAGGCCAGCCGGCGGAGCAAGCTTCACGCATGAGTGCCTCATCCACCTTCAATTTCAGTGACAGGTCCGCGATCACCGGCGTCGGCGAGACAGAGTTCGTCAAGGGGACCGAACGGACGGCGGTCGACATGATGCTCGATGCCTCGCGCCGGGCGATTGCAGATGCCGGGCTAAAACCGTCCGACATAGACGGCATGGTGCCTCCGCCGATCTACACGACGTCGGAGGAAATGGCCGCCAATCTTGGCATCGACGTGCTGCGTTTTGCGGCGACGGTGCACATGGGCGGTGCGAGCCCTATAACGGCTCTGCAGAACGCGGCCATGGCGATTGCCAGCGGGCTATGCGACCACGTTCTGGTAACGCTTGGCTGGAACGGATATTCTGCCCTGCGGGCGAAGCCGGGCGCGCCGACGACCCGACCCATGAACATGAATACGCTGACCAACACAATCCGGGGCTATTATATGCCCTATGGCGTGTTCCTGCCGGTGCAGATGTATGCTTGGCTCGCCATGCGTCATTCCAAGCTCCACGGTGTCGGACCGGACGCGATGGCCGCTGTCGCACTCGCCTGTAACCGTCACGCGCAGTTGAATCCGAGAGCCTTCAACTATGGACGTAAACTCGACGTCGAGACATATCACTCGGCGCGCTGGATATCCGAGCCTTTCCGGCTCTACGATTGCTGCCTGGAAACCGATGGCGCCTGTGCGGTCGTCGTCTCGCGCATGGAGCGAGCCAAGGACATGCCGCATGTGCCGGTGAGCATCGCCGGCGCTGCTGAAGGTCACCCCTATCCCGCCGACGACATCCCTTCGCGTCCCGACCCCTTCAAGATCGGCCTCAGCTATGCAGCCCCGCGCGCATTCGAGATGGCAGGTGTCACCCGCGAGGATATGGATTTTCTACAGATCTACGACTGCTTCACTTATATCGTGCTGCTGCAACTTGAGGCACTCGGCTACTGCGAGCCCGGCGGTCAGACCGAGTTCGTCGCCAGTGGCCAGATCGAGCTGGGTGGACGCTTTCCGATCAACACCCATGGCGGCTTGCTCAGCGAAGCGCACGTCTGGGGCCTCAACCATGTTGTGGAGGCCGTGCGCCAGCTGCGCCACGATTGCGGCGAGCGCCAGGTCGTGGGTGCCCAGACCGGCCTCGTAACCGGCTGGGGCGACCTAGGCGACGGGAGCATCGCTATCCTCAGGAGGTTTGCGTGAGCGACGAGAACGAACTGCCACCGAAAATGCGCCTCTCTGCGCAGAAGGCGCCGCCCAAGCCGAAACCGCGCCCGCAGGACCCGATCGAGCAGGAATTCTGGAATCGGTGTCAGGACGGCCATCTCTATTTCCAGTGTTGCGGCGATTGCGGCACCTTCCGCCACCTGCCGCGCTATATGTGCGCAAAGTGTGGCTCACCGGAATTTTCGTGGGAGCGCAGCAGCGGGAAGGGTACGCTTTTTTCCTGGACCGTCACCCACCAGGCCCTGCACCCGGCGTTTGCCGCCGACATCCCCTTCGTGGCTGCGGTGGTTGAACTGGAAGAGGGCGTACGCATGGCCACTCGCCTGATCGAATGTGACCGCGACAGCCTCAAGCTCGACCTTCCCCTGGAATTGAAATTCGAACCGATCGGGGACGACTTCCGCCTGCCAGTTTTCCGTCCCCGCAAAGAATAGAAGCGACATGGATCTCGATTACGGACCCGAATACGACGCGTTCCGCAAACAGGTGCGCGATTTCATCGAAGCGCATGGCCATCTTGCGCCACCGTATGCGGCTCGGGCGGCCCGCCCCTCATCCAAAGCTGTCCAATGGCAAAAACTGCTGATCGAGCAAGGGTACACAGCCCGCACGATCCCGGCGGAGTACGGCGGTTACGGAGCCGAACCGGACATCCTAAAATCGCGCATTATCTCCGAAGAGTTTTCACGGGCCGGGGTGCCGGGCGGGCTCGCGAACCAAGGTATCTCGATGCTCGTCCCGACTTTGCTCGAACTCGGCACTGAGGAGCAGAAGCATCGCTGGATCGAACCCACGCTGAAGGGCGAGGTCGTCTGGTGCCAAGGCTATTCTGAACCCGGTGCCGGATCGGACCTGGCCAGCGTCAAGACCAGCGCGCGGGTCGAAAATGGCGAGTTCGTTATCAATGGCCAGAAAATCTGGACCAGTACGGCGAAGCAGGCCGACATGATTTTTTGCCTCGTCAGAACCGAACCCGACGCATCAAAGCACGACGGTATTTCCTACCTGATCTTCTCGATGGACACACCGGGGATCGAGGTTCGCCCCCTTAAGACAATGACGGGCGACGCCGAATTCAACGAAACGTTCTTTACCGATGTCCGCGTTCCGCTGGACCAGATCGTAGGCCGGCGGGGCCAGGGCTGGCTCGTGGCGAATGCAACCCTCGGCCATGAGCGCGGAATGCTGGGTGATCCCGACGCGCTCGAAAACCGGCTGCAGGCGCTGATCGCACTGATGCAGGACGAGCCCATCGGACAGGATCGCGCAATCGACAATCCGGTTCTGCGAGACCGGCTGGTGGCGCTCCAAGCCGAGGTGTCAGCGATGAAATGCAATGGGATGCGTAACCTTTCGAACAACCTCAAGGGTGAGCCAGGCGGCATGGCGAAGCTGATCGTCAAGCTGCAAAGCTGTGAGATTGCCCACCAGATTTCCGCACTGGCGATCGACGCTATGGGCGAGATGGGCACTCTCTATCATCGCAGCCCGCGCGAGCGAGACGGAGGCGCGTGGCAATGGAACTACATGTTCCAGCTCGGTCTCATAATAGGCGGCGGCACCGCGCAGATCCAGAAGAACATCATCGCTGAACGTGGCCTCGAAATGCCGCGCGAACCGAAGCTGGCGAAGATTTCGGATGCGGCGAAAGCAACCGCAGACATGCCGCGTCACAAACAGGGATCAGCCTAATGGATTTCGGACTTTCTCAGGACCAGCAGATGTTGCGCGATGCGGTTGCGCGGTGTCTTGCGGATACCTGCCCGCTCGATCATGTCCGCGAATGTGCCGAGCGTGACAATCCGCTTAGCGACAAAGTGCTCCGCGCCGTGCAGGACCTGGGAATTCCCGGGATGCTGGTACCGGAAGAGCATGGCGGCCTCGGCATGACCCTTCTCGACGCTGCCATAGTTGCGGAACAGCTCGCCTATGCGGTCGCGCCGGTACCTTTTCTCGCCAGTCATGTTCTGGCGCCTATCGCGCTGAGCGAGGCAGGCAGCGAGGAGCAAAAGGCCCAATGGCTGCCGAAGATCGCGAGTGGCGAAGCGCGTATAGCTGTCGCGATTTCCGAGACGATCGAGGCGCGCGACGGTGCGGTCGTTTCCTCTGCCGATGGGAGGCTCAACGGCACCGCCCTGTTCTGCCTGGATTTCGAGGGTGCCGACGCTTACATTGTAGCAGACGCAGGTGGCAGGCTGCACCTCGCTGCAGCCGATGCATTCAGGCTGGAGACAATCCCGCTGACTACCATTGATCGTACCCGCAGCGTCGGAGAATTGCGTTTCGGAGGGACCGAGGCAGAACTGCTTGCCGACGACAACGGAACGACCACGGCCCGTTTGCGCGATGCGGGCCGTGTGATCTTGGCCGCTGACAGCCTTGGCGCAGGCCAGGCCATGATCGAAAAAGCTGTCGATTATTCTGGACAGCGCGAACAGTTCGGTCGTCTTATCGGCAGTTTCCAAGCAGTGAAGCACATGTGCGCAGAGATGGCCGCACGTCATGAACCATGCCGCTCGCTTGTCTGGTATGCAGCTCACGCCTTTGGCGCGATGCCGGAGGATGTATCGCTCGTCGCCTGCCACGCGAAATCACACACCGGCGAAGTCCATCGCTTTGTCGCCCGCACTTCCACCGAAGTGCATGGCGGGATGGGATTCACGGACCTGATCGGTCTGCATTACTGGTTCAAACGCATTGGATTCGACCGGCAGGTGCTTGGAGGACCCGAAACGGTGCGGGCCGAGGCGGCAGCACTGCAAGGCTGGATCAAGGCCGCGTAATACACTCATTGCGGGGGCCTGCGAGACTGGCTGTCCCGTCCGGAAGGGAGAAGGAACATGATCGACTGGAACCTCGGTGACATTCTCGACGCAGTCGAGCCCGCCATGCCTCAGGACGCTCCGGCGCTGATACACGGCGACCGGATCGTCACTTGGCCCGAAATGTCCGCGCGCTCGAATAATATCGCGCGCGCGTTGCGTCAACGCGGAGCGTGCGATGGTGCCAAGGTGGCCTTCTACATGCGCAACCGCCCCGAATATGGCGAGCTGATGGCGGCTTGTTTTAAGGGGCGCTTGACCCATGTGAACATCAATTACCGCTACCGCGCCGAAGAAGTTTTCTACATTTTCCAAGATTCTGACAGCGAAGTGATTGTTTACAGTTCGGAGTTTCGCGAATGTATCGTCGAACTCAAGGATAGGCTCGAGAAGGTTCACACTTTCGTCGAAATTGGCGACCCTTCCGAAATCGCGTCTTTTGCGAGTCCCTATGAGACGCTGGCGGGAAAAGGGGACGGATCGGCGCTCGGCATCGAACGCTCACCCGACGATTTGCTCTTCATCTATACCGGCGGCACGACCGGGATGCCGAAAGGCGTGATGTGGCGGCACGACGACATGCGCAAGGCCCAGTTGGACGCGCAGAAGTTACTTGGCCCGGTTCCGCAGACGCTGGAAGAAAATGTTGCGCTGATCGAGAAAGAGGGGCCCGGCAGGCGCACTCTCTCCTCCTGCCCGCTCATGCACGGGACGGGCTTCATCACCGCGATAGGTGCGCTCATGTCGGGCGGCGCGATCGTCACGCTGACGGCCCCTTCCTTCGAAGCTTCAGAATTGTGGGAAACGGTCGAAAAGCACCAGGTGGAAAGCATCGCAATTGTGGGCGACGCCTTTGCTAAGCCAATGCTTCGCGCGCTCGAAGAAAACGCGGGGCGCTGGGATACCAGGAGCCTCGTCTCCATCATCTCGTCCGGCGTGATGTGGAGCAAGGAGATTAAGGCCGGTCTATGCAAGCACATTCCCCAGGTCGTGCTGATGGATAGTTTCGGCGCCTCCGAAGGGCTCGGCTTCGGCCTCTCCGTCACGACTGCACAGGGCGGTACGAACACCGCGAAATTCGGGATTGGCGAATTCTGCGATGTCTTCGACGAAAACGACCAGAAAGTCGAACCAGGAAGCGGCGTGCCTGGCTTTATCGCCCGCAAGGGGGCCATCCCCATGGGATATTACAAAGATCCCGAAAAATCCGCCAAGACATTCCGCACAATCGATGGCGTGCGTTATTCGATTCCGGGTGACTGGTGCCGGGTAGAGGCCGATGGAAGCCTTACCCTGCTAGGCCGCGGCAGCGTATGCATCAACACTGCTGGCGAGAAGGTATACCCAGAAGAAGTCGAGGAAGTGCTCAAGACCCATCCCGCCATCGGTGAAGCGCTGGTCGTAGGTGTAACGGACGAAAAATGGGGCCAGGCCGTCACCGCCGTCGTCCACCTCAACCACGACGTCCCGTTCGACGAGCAAGCCGTCAAGGACCATGTGCGCGATCAGCTGGCAGGATACAAAACGCCCAAGGCCATACATCCGACGGAAAAACCCCTGCGTGCATCCAACGGCAAGGCCGACTATGCAACGGCGAAAGCAATCGCCGAACGTTTGACGGTCGCATCGTGAGCAATCGGGTTTCTCCCGATTACGACGCTGTAATCGTCGGTGCCGGCTTCAGCGGGATCTACCTGCTCCACAAGTTGCGTGACGCTGGGTTCAACGTGTTGCTGGTGGATGCTGCGGCCCAGCCCGGCGGCATCTGGTACTGGAATTGCTATCCAGGCGCACGAGTGGATTCACAGGTTCCGCTTTACGAGTTCTCGATACCTGAAGTGTGGAAATCATGGGCCTGGAGCGAGCGATTTCCCGGTTGGGAAGAGCTCAGGGCGTATTTCCGGCATGTTTGCGATACGCTCGACCTGTGGCCCATGATGCGCATGGGGTCAGGGGTCAGAGGCGCGCACTATGAGAAGGAGACGAAGCAATGGCGTCTGCAACTCGACAGCGACAAAACTGTTTCGACACGGTTCCTGTTGCCCGCTCTTGGTTTCGCATCAAAGCCGTATGTCCCCAATTTTCCCGGCCTTGAGGATTTCGAAGGCCAATGGTTTCACACGGCGCGCTGGCCGCAGCAGGGTGTCGATCTCAGCGGACGTAAGGTTGCCTTGATCGGCACCGGTGCAAGCGGTGTGCAAGTCGCGCAAGAAGCGGCCAAGTCCGCATCGAAGCTGACCCTCTATCAAAGAACACCAATCCTGGCGCTGCCTATGCAGCAGAAGAAGCTTTCGGAAGAAGACCAGGAACGGGACAAGAAGGGCTATGCTGCTATCTTCGAAACGCGCAAGCAGACGAGCGGAGGGTTCGAATGCCAATCGCTAGACGTATCGGCGCTCGAAGTTGACGAGAAAGCGCGCACCGCGCACTTTGAAGATCTGTGGCAACAGGGTGGCCTCAGGTTCTGGTATCACAATTTCGCCGACCTGCTTATCAATCGCGAAGCTAACCGCCACGCCTATGATTTCTGGCGCGACAAGGTTCGCGCAAGGATTGTCAACCCCAACCTTGTTGAGCTGCTCGCGCCTTCCGAACCGCCGCATCCATTCGGCACGAAGAGACCTTCGCTCGAGCAGGGATACTACGAGATTTTCGCGCAGGAGAATGTCGCGCTGGTCGATCTCAAGGCAACTCCGATCATCCGGGTCAAGCCGCACGCGATCGAGACCGATGACGGCGAGATGGAATGCGACCTCATCGTTTTCGCCACCGGCTTCGATGCTGGGCGCGGCGGGCTGATCGATATGAACATCACGGGGACGAACAGCCTATCACTTTCCCATGCGTGGGAAGACAGAGTACGCGCCTATCTGGGCATGGCAGTAGCGGGCTTTCCCAATATGCTGTTCGCATACGGGCCACTCAGCCCGTCGGGTTTCTCAAACGGCCCGACCAGCGCAGAGATACAGGGTGACTGGATCTGCGACTTTCTGGTCTGGATGCGGGAAAATGGTGTCGATCTTTTCGAAGCCGATCCGGCAGCTGAAACGGGCTGGACCGAAATGGTTGCCCAAGCAGGCGCGATGACACTCTTTCCCGAAGCGGATTCTTGGTACATGGGCGCAAACATCCCGGGCAAGAAGCGTCAACTGATCAATTTTCCAAGCGTGTCTGGCTATGTCGCACTCTGCGAAGATGTAGCGAACGAGGAGTATCGCGGCTTCGTGATCGACAAACCCACTAGCAAGGAACACTTAACGAAATGAACGTATTGTCCAAGATTGGAGATTTTCCCGACGACATCGACCCTGTCTGGGCCGGCGATGGTTCGCATCTGCCGGAATGGTTTGTGTCGGCCCTCAAGGTGCCGCGCGAAGAAGGTTATGTTGAGATCGACGGTGCCAGGACGCATTACTTTCGCTGGGGCGACCGGAAAAAGCCGAAAGTGCTTATGACACATGGCTTTCTCTCCCACGCCCGTTGCTTTGCCTTCATCGCTCCGTTTCTCGCGGAAGATTACGACGTGGTGGCGTTCGATCTCGCCGGCATGGGCGACACGGAGATGCGCGGGCAAGCCGATCCCGCGGCAAGGGGGCGCGAGTTTGATGAGATTGCCGAGGCACTCGATCTGTTTACAGATGGCCACAAACCCACCATCATCGCGCACAGTTTCGGCGCGGGCGCAGCGCTGACAGCCGTGACCCTGTCGCCCGATGCATTCTCCGGCGTCGTGATTTGCGATCTCATGGTCATGCGAGCCGAGCTCCTGGAGCAATACTGGAACCATCGCCGCTCCAGCCCGGGATCAGGTGATCCTGACAAGCCCAACCGGCCCTATGCGAGCTATGAAGAGGCGCGCAAAAGATACGTCCTTTCCCCGCCCCAGCCGGTCGGCGAGCCGTTCCTCCTAGATTACATGGCGTATCATTCAATGCGGCGCGACGGTGACGGTTGGACATGGAAGTTCTCACCTGAGGTATTCCGACGAAGCAATAAGTCCGACGAATGGCTCACAATCGGCCATCGACTCGTGAATGCGCCGGGCCGCAAGATCATCGTTCATGGCGGAAAGAGTCAGCTCTTTACCAGGGACTCGGCTGACTACATCCGCGAGCTGGGGGGCGGTGACATTCCGATAATCGCCGTACCTGAGGCGCGCCACCATTTGATGCTCGATCAGCCATTAGCTTTTTTAACTGCACTCAGAAGCATTCTCTCCCTTTGGGAGGAGCAGGCACACCCAAGGTGTGTGTGAAGGACAAGCGCGCCGAGATCCACGGGCGGATCACGGCGTACCAGGCTCAGATCGCGCAGGCGAAGCACGACCTGGCTCATATAAATGCGTCGATCCGGCTGTTCACCGACATCTGTGTGCGCCATCTTGAGGTCGATGGCGAACTCACAACCCGGGATCTCGCCGAGCGGGTGATGATCGAGCGCCGACTTGACGCGACGGATGCCACGCTGCGCAATTCGGTCGTCTTCAAGGTCGTCCAGGCCCTTCGCCATGCCGCCCGGCGCAAGCATGTCCGGATGGTGGAGAAGCGCAAGGGCATGTGCGTCTGGGCACCAGGCGATGCCGTCACGTTGCGGGTCGTTGCCAGTAGATGTTGGCATCCAATACCGGTTCGATCAGGACTCAAATCGCTTGCACCGGGAGAGCCGTCCATAGATATAGAAGTTGGCCGAGCTGACACCATGACGCCGGCACACGTCTGCGGTTGCCACGCCTCGTTCCTGTTCAGCCAGGATCGCGATGATCTGTTCCTTAGTGAATTTGCTTTTGCGCATTGTCTGTCTCCGTTGCGACAGACTCTCCATTCAAATGCGGGACCAAATGGATATCAGGTCACATTGTATGAATGCATACCATATGCAAGCAAATGGGCCGTCGGGAGGCCGATGAAGGGTCGGCAAAAGTCCGTTTGCTTACATACAGTATGGACCCGTGCGGAAATTTCGTGTATTAGGGTTGGCAACAGCCGGTAGCACGAGTGCCTGCGGCTTGTCTGAGCGGTGGAATGTCAAACCAGTCGCCCTGACGAAGTGAGGAAAGTATCACATCGTCAGGAAGGCCTCCTCCTACATTCCGCAGTTTCGGTAGACTTGCTGGCTAGATTAATCTAGCCAGCACTTTTTTCCTGCTTTGAATATAGCGGTTGAATTTCGAGCTGCACAAAGCCAGAGTGAACTTTTGACACCATGGCTAGGTTTGGTTGGAATGCCCCAAGAGAAAATTCTGAGATTCGCTGACAATGATTTCTGGAGCGATGAGCGAGTTGAGCTGGCTTTTCTGATAAGCCGTGTTACGCGCGTGCTTCGGCGTCGATTTGATATGGATATGGCATCCTTGGAACTCACGCGGGCTCAATGGAGAGCGATGCTGTATGTTTTTCGGCTTTCTAACCCTACGCAAACCGAGTTAGCCGAGATATTGGAGCTGGGGCGAGCTTCTGTCGGGTCTCTGATAGACCAGTTGGAGCGAAGTGGATATGTATCCCGGGTCGCGGACAGCGATGATCGTCGTGTGTGGAGGGTTGTGCCTTCTAGATTGGCAGTCTCCCGGCAGTCCAAAATTGATCGGGCCGGAAGACGTGCGGCCGCTGAGTTATTTGCGGATTTCGACGAGAAAGATCTTAGAGATTTCCGTCGATGTCTTGAAAAGCTAATCCCAAGCGCGGAATGAGCGTGGTGAACGGTAATCATCCTATTTTTAAGCTGCCAGGTTCCTGAACTTTACGCAGAAAGTTTCAGTTCCATGGCGGGGTAATCCCGCCGATGCCCATGTCCGGGCGCTGATTGTTGTAAATCCAGAGCCACCGCGTAGCGTGTTCCTTGACCTTCTTGATCGCATTGAAGATGAACCGTCCTGGCCATTCCTGCCGAACGGTCCGATTGTAGCGCTCGACATAGGCATACTGCTGCGGCTTGCCAGGCTGGATGCAGAAGATGCCAATGCCGCGCTTTGCTGCCCAGGTCTGCAGCTTGCCACTGATATTTTTCGGCCCCGTTGTCCACGCGCATGCCCATCGGCTTTCCGAGCCCTTCAATGATTTGCTCAAGCATGCGAACGACACGGGCTGCAGGCAGGGAGAAGTCTACTTCGATACCAAGGCCTTCGCGGTAAAAGTCCTCGAGGACATTTAGCGTCCGGAAGGACCAGCCATCGCCGAGTTGGTCGGCCATGAAGTCCATCGACCACATTTCGTTCGGCCGCTCCAGAACCGCCAGGGGCCCGGAACTTCCCGAACCAGGCGTTTCCTCGGCTTGATCTACAAATTCAGCTCCAGTTCGCAAGGATATGCGCGTCTGTGAATCGCGATTTCTTCATTCTCGTCTCCGTCGATAATCAACGCCGGAGAAGTCCAGTTTTCAAGTCGCTTATTTTCAGGGATGACTACCTTTCCAGGTGAAGTCCGGCCCCTGATCGACCCGGATAGCTCAAGTTTTGAGCAGACCCGTTCGAGTGTTTCAGCGATATCGGCACCGGCGTACGTCCCTCGAAAGTCAATGGCTGGAACAAGTCTGGTGAAGGCATCGATGATGTTCAGGGTTCTGATCTTGCAACCGTCGTAGAGTGGGACGTGGACGAAACCTGTGCTCCATGCCTCGTTCGGTCGCGACAGCTGGCAACGCGCTTCCTGATGAGACGTCAAATCGTCGCGCCTTGGCCGTTACGCTGGTAAACACGCACCCTTCCCGCGACAATGCAAAAAGACAAGATGCTTGCCGACGTCCGAGCCTTCACAAATATGGGTCAATGAGATTGCCTTGAATTGAGCCGACTGTCGCGCGTTCGGTCTAGCGCTTACATCTATTGCAAATTTGCATCACATTGCGACGATTTCTGGCAGTGGGCAAAATGAATATTCACATCGCAGAAAAGTAATATAGCATACAGTACGCTATAAACATAAGGAGGAAACCAGGTGCATTATTTTAACACGCTGTCTAAGACAACTGCTTCGGTATCTTTGGCGGCATTGCTGCTCGCCGCAGGTGCTCATGCACAAGTTGAAGTGGACGAGCAGGGTACTACATCGACAACCGAAAACGCAGAGACCACACGTCGTCTGGGCGCAATTACAGTTACGGCGCAAAAGCGCGAGCAAAGTCTGCAAGATGTGCCGATCGTTGTGACGGCTTTGTCCGGTGAACTTCTCAGTGATGCGGGCGTTAAGGATATTAAAGATCTGACGGTCGTTACGCCCGGCCTGCTTGTGACTTCGTCGTCAAAGCAAGCAAATACGACGGCGCGTATTCGCGGCATTGGCACGGTAGGAGACAATCCTGGCCTCGAAAGTTCCGTCGGCGTCGTTATCGATGGGGTTCCGCGCGCCAGGAATGGCGTTTCCTTTGGAGATCTCGGCGAAATCGAGCGAATCGAAGTGCTAAAAGGGCCGCAAGGCACCTTGTTTGGCAAGTCGACTTCTGCGGGCGTTATAAATATCATTACCAAGAAACCGTCTGACGAGCTTGAGTCTATCTTCGAGGTCGGGATCGGCAACGAAGGCTTCCTTCGCACCTCTGCAGAAGTTACCGGACCGCTTTCTGAAACAGTGAGCGGTCGCCTTTTTGGGGTCTATGAGGAGCGCGGCGGTCTTCTCGACGTAAAGACGGGCAATGGTCCGCGTACCGAAGACGAAACGAGTCAGTATGACTTCTACTCCTTTCGAGGCCAGCTTCTTTTTGAGCCTTCGGGCGACCTCGAAATCCTTCTCTCGGCTGACTATACTGACCGGGAAGAAGATTGTTGCATGGGTGACTATGTCTCGGTGGACCCGGCCAGAGGCCCGCTGGTTACGCTGTTGGCCGGCGGCGATGGTGCCTCTGCTTTCCCGATCGATCCGTTCGATCGCGTCGCCTTTGCGAACCGCGACGCCACGCAGACGACCGAAGACTGGGGCGTGTCAGCCAATATCAAGTGGCAGACCGGATTCGGTGAACTGACATCCATCACATCGTATCGCGACTGGGAAAATGGCTCGGGTCAAGATACCGATTTCAGCGCGGCTGATCTTTGGTATCGTGATGATGAAACTTCCGTGGATGCTTTTGCGACTTTCAGCCAGGAGTTGCGGTTCGCAGGTGCCACCGACAACATTGACTGGCAGGTGGGTGCCTTCTACGCAAATGAGACTCTCGACCGTTCAGATTTCATCCGTTACGGCAATGATTACTTTTTCTACTTTCAGCAATTGCTGCTCGGTGCGAGCGGTGGTGCGTTCAATCTCGCTGCGCTGCCCGGTAACATTTACACGGGTGAGGCCAATGCAACTGCGGACGTTTATGAACAATCTTCGGACACATACGCGATCTTTACGAACAATACGTTCAGCTTGACCGATCAGTTCGACCTGACCGTCGGCCTTCGTTATACGATCGATGAGAAGACGCTGGAATCCAATTTTGATGGCAATGCAGGTAGCTGTGCCACAGCCTTGACTGTATTTGGGGCTGCAGGTGGGTTGACCCCAACGCTTTGCTTGCCTTGGACGAACGACAACTTCGTCGGTGTGAGATCCACGCAGGATCGCTCTGACGACGATTTGTCAGGTACAGTGAAGGGGGCATATCGGGTCAATGAAAATCTGATGTCCTACGCGTCCTATTCGCGCGGTTACAAGGCCGGTGGTTTCAACCTTGACCGCAGCCAGTTTGGTCCCTCAGATCCCACGCCGTTTCAACCGAATCTGGACACCGGTTTCGATCCCGAAACTGTGGATGCGTATGAGGTCGGCTTCAAGACCAACAATGCGGCAAATAGCTTGTTCTTCAATGGTGCGATATTCTATCAGGAATATAGCGACTTTCAGCTCAACACGTTCACCGGTACGAGTTTCATCGTGACATCCGTTCCCGGTGTGATTTCCAAGGGCGCTGAGTTCGATATCCGATACCTGCCTGAACAGCTTGAAGGACTGACGCTTCAGGGCGGCCTCGTCTATGCGGAAACCCAGTATGACGATTTCGAAGCGGTAGACTTTTTTGCCCCCCCGCGTCTGCCGGGAAGCACGATTTCGTTCGCGCCCCGCTGGTCCGGAACGTTGGCCGCAACTTATGAGACCCCGTTTATCAGCGACTGGGATGCGAGATTCAATGTGTCGAGCCGATTCACTTCACGGTATAATACAGGGTCGAACCTCGATCCGCTCAAGGAAGTTGACGATTTGGTCGTGGTCAATGCGAGGATGGCATTCTATAGCGACAATTCACCGTTTGAGCTGGAGGTTTGGGCGCAGAACCTGTTTGACGAGGACTATTACGAGCTGGCTTTCGATACGCCCCTCCAGGGCAATGCTGCCACGCAAACAGCGCCTGGAACCGCTGTTGGAGCGTTCCTGTCGCCACCTCTGACCTTCGGAGCAACCGCCCGTCTTCGTTTCTGACGTTGATGTAAGCGTAACTGACCTTGAGGCGGCTAGGTAGGTTCGTTTAACATTTGAAAGTCAGCGAAATACCGTTAGGTGCTTCGCTGACTTTGCTTAAGACGATTCAGGTCGTCGTTCTGCCGCCGAATGCCGGAATTGTTCGCTGGTGTTCAGGGCCTTGTCTGCATTCATGGCGAATACCACTATGAATGCAGACAGTTCCGGGCTTATTGGTGCTGGGATAATTCCGTGAATAATATCCGTAATCGCAGATTGAGACAATGCGCCAGGTCAACTTGTGGGGTGGCGTCTAAAGGCGAACCAACATTCTCTTTGTGAGTGATTGTGTTGAAAAAGTCCCCAAAATCGAAAATCACTAATTTTGAACATTTCTCGAAGAATTTTGTTGAGCCGATACAGTGACTTATAGCTATCCGTATACGGTGTGAACTGCGATTTTTGACTTTTCAGCACAATCTGAGTGGAAAAAGAAGTTTTCGCAGCCCGTTTTGGGGTTACTTGAAAAGCGCGGATACCCAGACTTGATACTTGGCTCACGATCCGCGCTAGCAATTCCCGTCTTTTTCCAGTCGGTCGGGAGTTGGAGAGATCAGGTTCTCGCGGAGGGTTGAGAGCAAAGCCATGGCCGCCGATAGATCTCGGTCTTCTATGGAAGCAAAGACTTGCGTCGCAACGCGTTCGGCAGACTGCGCAAAGGCTTCCGCGCGCTGGCTGGCCAACTGGGTTGGCATGATCCGCCAGACGCGCCGGTCATGGGCATCACGCTCACGCGAGACATAGCCCGAGTTCTCGAGCTGGTCTATGAGTGCTCCAACTGATGGGCGCGCAATATCGAGCGCTTCTGCAAGTGCAGTCTGCGTCGGACCATCCATTTTCAGAACATAAACAAGTACATGCCATTGCGATCGTGTCAGACCAATGGCTTCCATTTCATGATCGAACGCTCCGCGCAAAAGGCGGGTGACCTCGCCAAGAAGGAAACTGAAATCAATCCTTGGATCCTCTTTGATATCTGTCCCGTGCGATCGTGTGGAAACCGCCATCGAATTCTCCGTTTACAAAAACAGTAAGGTAACTTAACAATAGGAAACTTACAAATATCTAAAGTGGAGACACATATTGAGCAACAGTGATGGGTATCTTCACGCAAATAGACTGAAACTGGCGCAGAGTTCGTTCGGTGATCCTGCCGCACCCCCGATAATTTTTGCGCATGGTGGAGGGCAAACCCGCCACGCCTGGAGGGGCGCAGCCAAAGCGCTCGCATTTGAAGGGTATCGCTCAATTGCGTTGGATCTTCGCGGACATGGTGAAAGCGATTGGGCCGCTGACGGAGATTATTCGCTCGAAGCCATAGCGAGAGACCTTATTGAAGTTGGTGAACGCGTGGCAGGTGGGGGCGGGCGGCCGCACATCGTCGGTGCTTCGCTTGGAGGACTTGCCGCCATCGTTGCTGCGGGCGTGCTGTCAAGAAATGCATTTGCGTCTGTTACACTCGTCGACATTGCGCCGAATATGGACGCCGCCGGTGTGGCCAAGGTTGTCGAGTTTATGGGCGCTCACATTGAAGAAGGCTTTGACTCGCTGGAGCAGGCCGCCGATGTGATTGCCACCTATTTACCGCATCGTCCCCGGCCGAAAGATATGGAAGGGCTGCGCAAGAATTTGCGGCAAGATAATGACGGTCGCTGGCGATGGCACTGGGACCCCGCCTTCATCACCGGCGTAATGCGGCGCTCTGCTATTGCCCGCACAGGTGATTTGGAGCAAGCGGTACGAGACATTCGCGTACCGCTTCATCTCATTCGTGGCCGCATGAGCGAGTTGGTTTCGGAAGACTCGGTCACGGCATTTCGATCACTGGCTCCGCAAGCTCACTTCACCGACGTTGCCGGAGCGCGACACATGGTGGCGGGAGACCGGAATGATGTGTTTACCGAAGCTGTTGCGTCCTTCCTGCGTCAGATACGAGAGGAAACCCCTGCATGAATGCCTCATCGCTTACTCTCGACCAGGTGCAGACTGCGCTTGATGCGGCTCCGTTTCACCGTTGGCTTGGACTCAACGCCGTAAGTCTGGACACCGGAACGATCATGCTGGAAATGCCTTGGCGGGACGAAGTTGTCTCCAATCCACGCACACAATCTGCGCACGGCGGTGTTCTCGCTGCGCTCATCGATCTGACGGGCTTTTATGCCTTGCTGGCCGCAGGAAATATGCCAATCGCGACCGCAGACTTGAGGGTTGATTTTCACAAGCCTGCAACACCTGGAACACTTATTGCGACGGGAAAGATTGTCCGTCTGGGCTCGACACTCTCAGTCGCCGAAGCCTCGGTTATGAACGCAGACGGAGCCCTGCTTTCGAGCGGACGCGGTGCTTATCAGATGCCAAGGCGTTCATGATGATCCGTCCGGTGATTGCGCTCTGCTTTATGCCTGTTCTGCTCCTGGGTTGCCGAGAGACGGAGCCTGAAGTCCAGGTTGCCGCGCCGGCAGACGATTTGATGTCTGAAGCCGAGACGGCGCTCGTTTTGGTTGAAACTGTATCCGCAGAAACGACCATGTTGGTCGAACCTCTGATAGCTTCTGGGACGATTGCTGCCAAACAGACCAGCGATATTGGCGCGTTGGCAGAAGGGGTCGTCGACCGAATCTTCGTGCGTGTCGGAGACCGCGTCAGTAAGGGCGATCTGCTTTTTCGCACGCGTCAAGTTGATTTTGAACGGAGGCTTGTCGAGGCTGAAGCTATGCAAGATGTTGCTGCGGCTGAAGTTGACCGCGCCCAAACGCTCGTGAACCGGTACGCGCCGCTCGCTCCCGAAGGTGTGGTTGCCGAGGTGGTCTTTGATGACGCCAAAACCGGACTATTAGTGGCGAAAGCCAATTTGCGTCTCAGGCAGACGGAAGTGGAAACCGCAAACCAAATGCTCACAGATACGATCGTGCGGGCGCCGTTTGATGGCTCCATAACAGCGCGGTATATTGATGAAGGCGTCTTCATGGCGAACAGATTTTCCGGAATGGGAAATTCTGCCGTGGTTCAAGTGCAAGAATGCAGGATCGCGGCAGGGATATTGTTTGCGCCTGAGGCTGAACTCACGCGTTTGCGGCTCGGCTTGACGGGTCGTCTTTTTGTCGATGGCCGGAGTGATCCGATAGAGTCAGAGATTGTTATTCTGAACGACCGCGTGGACCCAACGTCGCGCATGATTGAATTTCGCATGGCGTTCGTGAACCCTGATTGCGGTGTCAAGGCCGGGCAATCGGTGCGCGCAGAAGTGGATGTCGATCCGCGATCAGCCACAGTCCTGCCACGGTCAGCAGTCCATGGCACAGGCGATGCGCGCTACGTATACATCGCCGCAGACACTCAGGTGCACCGACGCCCTGTCAAAGTATCCGATATCGACGCGGATCGTGTTGAAATTATGGGTGGACTGACGGACGAAGACAAGGTGATCGTGACCGCGTCCGGGCCACTTTACGATGGTGCGAAGATTGAGCCTTCATCCTCATGATGTGGCTGGTTGATCTATCGATCCGTCGCGCCGTATTCGCCGTAATGATCATCGCATCATTAGTTGGTCTTGGCTATATGTCGATAGGGCGCCTGGGCGTTGACTTGTTCCCCGATGTAGAATTTCCTTATGTGAATGTGACGGCCGTGTTGGACGGCGCATCTCCGGAAACCATGGAGTCGGAAGTCACCGACATTCTGGAAGAGTATATCAATACAATCGATGGAATAGAGACGCTGCAATCCTTTTCGAGTGAAGGGCGCACGCAAATTCTAATCGAGTTCGATTTAAGTTCGGACGCCCGCGAAAAAGTTCAGGATGTGCGAGACAAGGTGCAGCTTGCCCTGGCAGAGTTGCCACCGGATATGGACCCGCCAATCGTGGACAAGGTCGACCCGGATGCGGCACCGATCATTTCCGTTATGATTGCAGGCGATATACCGATTGCTGAGCTGACGGCCTTTGCAGACGATGTCGCCAAGGAACGTCTTCAACGCCTCGATGGTGTGGGCGCTGTGAATTTGGTGGGAGGTCGTGAACGCGCCGTGCGCATCTGGCTCGACAATGAACGCCTGCGCGCCTTTGGTGTCACTGCCGACGATGTGAGTCAAGCAATACAAAGCGAGCACGCTGAGCTTCCCGGTGGGCGGCTGGAAACCGCTGCTGGCACGCGAGAATTTGGTGTCAAAACCGTCGCCGAAGTTACCCATGCAACCGGCTTCATGGATTTGCCTGTCGCGTACCGCGAAAACGGCGTCACAATCCGAATTTCCGACGTGGCACGCGTTGAGGATGGGCTTGAGGATGAGCGCTCTGCAGCGATGCTCAATGGCAGACGAGGTATCTCACTTGATATCAGGAAGCAGTCAGGTCGAAATACTGTGGAGGTCGCGCACAATGTGAAGGCCGCCACAGAAGAATTGCGTGAGCTTGCGCCCGCCGGTGTGACCATTATCGCGACACGAGACGTGTCGAAGTTCATTGAGAGTTCAATCGAGGATGTGGCCCATGACGTGGTGATCGCGATTGGGCTCGTTGTTGCAGTGACTTTTATTTTCCTCCTTAAAGTCAGAGCGACCATCATTGTTGCCATGGCGATCCCGACATCCCTCGTGGCGACCTTTTTTGGTTTTTACCTCCTCGGCTTCACAATCAATGTCCTGACCCTTCTGGCGCTCACGGTTGCGATTGGGTTGCTCGTTGATGACGCCATCGTTGTTGTCGAAGCGATCATGAAAGAACTTGAAAAGGGAAAGTCGCCTCATCAAGCTGCGCTGGACGGCACACGCAAAGTGGGACTTGCTGTATTTGCAGGCACTGCCGCCACGCTTGCTGTTTTTGTTCCGATTGCTTTCATGGATGGCATCGTCGGACGTTTCTTCTACCAATATGGACTGGCAATCGTACTTTCGGTGTCGGTCTCTTTGCTTGTTGCGTTGACACTTACGCCGATGCTTGCATCGCGCATCCTCGCATCGGGTCGCGTTTCGCCATTATTTCGACCTCTGGAAGCCTTTTGGGACAGCGTTGACCGGGCGTATGCGGGGCTCGTCAAGCTCGCGGTCCGATTGCGCATTATTGTCATTTTTATCGCGGTCGCCTCAGTTGTTGCCGGTGCCTGGTACGCCGCTCGCGTACCTTCAGGCTTCACGTCGCGCGCAGACAGAAGTGAGTTTCAGGGTTCAATTGAGCTGCCACTTGGCACTGGAATGGTTGCCGCGCTCGACGCAGCACAAAAGAGCGATGCTGAACTCCGCAAGATCGAAGATATTGAAGATGTGTTCATATCTGTCGGATCCGGCGCGCAAGCCGACATTCATGTCCTTGAGTTATACGCATCTTTGACCCCGAAACAGGCCCGCCAAACCGGTCAGTTCGAAATCATGGATAAAGCCCGCAAGGCCATCCGAATAGCATCGCCCGAGGCGGTCAAAATATCCGTTCTTGAAGTCCCGTGGGTCGGCGGGACGACGTCCGGCAGTTCGGATATCGACTTGTTGTTGAGAGGATCCGATCTCAACTCCCTTGCGCAATATGCCGATAGTCTTGTGCGCGAGATGCGCGCCAACCCCAATTTTGCCGATGTAAGAACAAGCTTTGAGAGCGGTCGGCCGGAAGCACAAATCCTGTTTGATCGACGGAGAGCCGGGGATCAGGGTATCTCCGCTCGTGCGCTGGCAGAGACAGCCCGAATTGCCCTTGGCGGACTTGATGCAGGCACTTTTGAAGCGGACGGAAAGCGTTATGACGTGCGGTTGCGGCTGGAGGAGGATCAGCGGGAAAGCGTGCAGGACTTTAGCCGAATACAAGTGCGCGGCGCTGATGGGCGCCTTGTTGATATCGGTGCCGTATCACGCGTTCAGTTCGCTTCCGGTCCTTCGCAAATCGATCGATCAGACCGAGCCCGGAAGATTTCAGTGCTGGCGAGTTCTGCAACAGGTGTTTCACTGGGGGAGGCGACAGACACGCTGCTGGAGCTACTTGAAGCCAACCCGCCGCCCGTAGAGGTTGCCTACTCGATGGGCGGCATGGCGGAACGTATGCAAGAAACTGCTGGCGCGATCGGGTTCGCATTGTTGCTCGCCTTGATTGCGCTCTACATGGTACTAGCCAGCCAGTTCAATTCCTTCGTTCAGCCGCTTGTGATCATGGTGACGGCACCCCTCAGTTTTTCGGGGGCATTCGCAGGGCTCTATTACTTTGGACTGGAGTCCTCCCTGTTCGCACAAATTGGTCTCATTGGATTGATGGGGATCGTCATGAAGAATGGCATTCTGCTCGTCGACCGGGCAAACCAGTTGATAGCGGAAGGCATGACAGAAAGAGACGCGATCCTTCAGGCGTGCCCTGAACGTCTGCGCCCCGTCCTCATGACAGCCTTGTCGGCAATTTTTGGCATGGTGCCCGTCGCATTGGCGACGTCTGATGGAGCGGAATGGCGGAACGCCCTCGGCGCACTCCTTATTGGTGGGTTGACCTCTTCAACGATCCTGACGCTAGTCGTAGTGCCTGCGGTTTTTATGATCCCCGGTGATGTTGTAAACTTTTACCGAGTGCTTAAGCGTCTAATCCTTTGGCCATTCAGGCGATCGAAACGTGGCGACGACGCTGCGCAGAATGTAGCTATTGCTCATTCCTGATAATCAAAATTGCTTTGTCGATGTCAGTTTGCTCGGTTTAGGCCGTTGCGCACGGATCCAGGCAATAGCGTCCGCATTGGTGGCGCAATGGTAAGCGTCTTGGATGGGTTTAAGGTCGGTCGGATCGGTACTGTCATGTGTAGACGGCCCGGGTTCTGCGAGCGCAAAGCTTGAGGGACGTTGATCTGACGGGATGCGGTCATGTGTCCGACCTTTTGGCGCGGCGTATGCGACCGCTGGCCCTGATGAAGTCCGCTAGGGCGTTTTCCGAGCGACCTGAATCATTAGGGATTCCCAAGGCAGGCGGATTCTGATTCACCATGGGGGCTGGTGAAGGAGGTCAGCCTGTCATGGGGAAGCCGCTTTCGATTGATCTGAGAGTTCGGGCGTTGGCTGCGGTCGATGCCGGATTGAGCCGCCGGGCTGCGGCAGAACGCTTTGGCGTGAGCGCATCGAGCGTCATCCGCTGGGACCAAGCCCGGCGCGAGCGCGGCGATCCAGGCCCCAAATCCCAGGGCGGCGACCGCACGTCACACAGGATCGAAAAGCATGCCGATTTCATCTTCGCGCTGTTGGAGGAGCGTGGCGACATCACACTTGAAGAGATACGCACCGCCCTGTCGGCGCGCGGCTTTCATACGGCGATCTCGACAATCTGGCGGTTCTTCGATCGCCACGCCGTCACGCGTAAAAAAAGACCGGCCATGCGAGCGAACAGGACCGTCCGGACGTCCTGATCCGGCGCGAGGCGTGGTTCGAAGCCCAGCCCGTTCTTGATCCGGACCGCCAGGTGTTCGTCGATGAAACCTGGGCCTCAACGAACATGGCACGCACCCATGGCCGCTGCCGGCGTGGCGAGCGGCTGCGCATGAGCGTGCCATTCGGGCACTGGAAGACCTCGACGCTGGTGGCAGGCCTTCGCACCAGCGGGATGGTCGCGCCCTGCGTTTTCGACGGGCCCATCAATGGCGAGGCCTTCACCGCGTGGGTCGAGCAGTTCCTCGCGCCGGCCCTCAAGCTCGGCGACACAGTGATTCTGGACAATCTCTCAAGCCATAAGGGGACGAAAGCACGTGAACTGATCAAGGCTGTAGGGGCCGAACTCGTGTTTCGGCCGCCCTACAGCCCCGACTTCAACCCGATCGAAAAGGCCTTCGCCAAGCTGAAGGCCCTCTTGAGAAAGGCCGCCGAACGCACCGTAGATGCCTTGTGGAACACCATCGGAAGCCTCGTCGGTCTGTTCAGCCCGAACGAATGCGCAAACTACTTCGCAGCCTGCTAGGCAAGTAGGGTTGGCGTCCTGGTACAGGCGTCGTCCGGGCGATCAGCTTTACATATGATGCAGACTGGCTCGGTTGGGATCAAGCCATGCAAGTGTCAATTTCGCCGCCGATACGAGATGAAACCTATCGCGGCGCGCCTGTCATAAACGTTTTCAAGAACCGATTGCCAGGATGCCCCGCGTGTACGGGCCAGTTTGGCCGCGCGGCTCAGAGCCAAAGGGACTGATGCAGTCTCTTTGCTGGCAGTCGCGGGCAGGGATTGCGTAGGCACTCTGCAATTTCACTCAGAAGACGAAGCCCCGGTGTGGCCGGTTATGTAGCGGGTGGACCGCTGACAGAAGCGGAGATTGCCGAGATAATCCACAAGCTCAAGGTCAACCCGCTCGGGCTGGATCCGGACGACAATGACTTCCGCATCTCCATCGCTGGTGCTCAGGACAAGACGGCGCTCTTGAATATGGATGAGGGCGGAAGGCCCGATTGCCACAACACATATGCTGAAGCCGCCCATTGGTATTCTCCAGAACGAGATCGACATGACCGATGGCGTTGCGAACGAATACGTATGCCTTGAGCTCTGCCAGGCCTTTGGATTGGACGTGGCCGGGGCAGAGATAGAATCATTTGAAGATCAGACTGTGTTGAGTGTTCGTCGCGTCGACCGACTATGGGACCGGGACCGATAGCTGCGCCTGCCGCAGGAAGAATTTGTCGCTGCCCATGTGCGACGACTGGAGGCTTTGCGCCGCGCCGGCCAGCAGGTGCTCACGCAATCGTCAGGACATGTGACGTCTGACTGGCTATTTCTCTGCTATGGATCCCGTGATGTTCAAGCAAGATTGGCGGAGTCCCGCGTGAAACTGACATATCTTTTTGCCGCTGTTGGTTTATCCCTGTTTGGTCTTTGCGCCTGTACGCAGAAATATGAGAGTCAGCTGACCGCCCGGCACGACGTGCTGGAGGGCGATCGCGTCGCGGCAGTCCTGATCTTCGCGGAATGGTGCCCGAGCTGCAAGGTGCTCGATCCCAAGGTTGAATCGGTGCGAGCCTCCGAAGACTGGACTGGCGTCAGCTTTGTCTTGCTCGACTTCACAGACAAGAATGAAGGCGCCCTGCTCAAAGCAGCTGATGAGGCGGGGATTGGTCCTGCAATCCGAAGGGCCACATTGGACGGCATCCGGACAGGCCAGCTGATCCTGATGGATATTGCGGCACAGGAGGAGATGTCCCGGATAGGGAAGGGCACATCGGTAAAGGACATGGCAGAACGGATACGTTTGGCCCGGGACGAAGTCTCTTGAGCCTGTGGAACCGGTTCTCGCGTGGGTCAGTCTGACTTGGGGCCGACAGCCATGGCGCTGAAGACCGACACGCAGAAAGGTACAATATAGCTGAGGCCCATTTTCCACCAGTTCAGGGGTTCAACCGCCACGACCCGTTCGAACTGGTTGATCAGGGTCAGGAGCGAACCGACCAGTATCGCGACAATGAGACCTCTGGTCAGGATGGGGCGCATGATGTCGTCAAACTCTCTTCAAGCGGTGGCAGGCGGTCAATTCGCCCATGTCAGACTGCTGCCTTGCGGAAGGTAGTAAAAGGCGCGCCGTTGATCCATGCCGCTGCTGGCGTTGCTGCGCCCCAGAAATAACCCTGACCATACCGCGCTCCGAGTTCAAGCAGCCTTTTCCGGTCTGCATCTGTTTCAATGCCCTCGGCAATCGTGACGAGCCCAAGTGAGCCGGCAAGGAGCAGGATTCCCTTGATAAAGGCGTCCTCGTCACTCTGGACAAAGGCCCGGTCGATCTTGAGATAGTCGAACTCGAATTGCTGAAGGTGGGCCAGCGACGACATGCCGGTGCCGAAATCGTCCAGTGACAATTCAACCCCGGCGTCTCGCAACTGTGACAGGACCGACCGGGCGCGGACAGGATCCTCGGCCACACCACTCTCGGTGAGCTCCAGTTTCAGCCGGGCAAAGCGCGTACGCGCCTTGTGGACGGCTCCCACAAGTGTAGAGGGCTCGTTGAGCTGAAACGGGGACACGTTGACGCTCATGAAGAGGTCTTTCCGGCCGAGCGCGAGCGACATGCGGCGCGCGTCTTCAGCCGCAACGATCAGGATGCGGCGGCCGACCTGGTTGATCAGGCCAGATTCTTCAAGCAGCGGAATGAAATCGACCGGCGGCACCGGACCCAGCAAAGGGTGCGTCCAGCGCAGCAGCGCCTCCCAACCTGCGAGCAGATTGGTCGACAAGCAAACGATCGGCTGGTAGGCGACCCACAACTGGCGGCTCCGGATGGCTGTGTGCAAGTGGGATTCCAACTGAGCAAGGCGCTCGGCGCGCTGGCGTTGCCCCTTGTCAAAGTCAACCGACCTCTGGCGCCCGAGGCGCTTGGCCTCGTTCAGGGCGAGGCTGGCATTGTGCATCAGCATCGGGATATCCCGAGACTCCCTCGCCCATGCGGCACCGGAATTGGCCCCCCCTGAGAACGTGAAGCTGCCAGCGTCAATCGACCGGCCGAAACTCCCAAGGCTCGGAATATCCTCGCCTTCCAATTCATCCGGGTGCACGGACGCAAGAATCGCGAATTCGTCTGCGGCGATCCGCGCGATGAATGTCGAAGGCCGGGACGCGCCACGCAGGTCCTGAGCCGCGCGCACAAGCAGCGCATCCCCGGCAACCCGGCCCATTGTGTCGTTGAAACGCCTGAAGCTGCAGAGATCAACGAGAACAAGCCGGAGCGGGCGAAAGGGGCGCTGCCTTGCCCGCTGATCGAGTTCATCATTCAGTGCCTGCCGGCTGGGCAGCCCTGTCAGGGCATCTGTGTACAAGGCATCATGCAGCTGACGCGCTGTCTGCTGTCGTTCTTCAGATTCCTGCCTGAGCTTTGCGAGAAGGCGCTTTTCCTTTTTCAGCAGGCGCACGAGCTGGCTGGCATAATCAGTCACACGCCCCATGAAGCGCTGTCCTCGCCGCATCGCAATCGCGAGGCTGAACGAGAACAGGAGAATGGCGAGGACTTTCTCGACTTCGGCGCCGACAAGAATGGACGGTCCGGACATATAGGCCACAAAGTCGTGCGTTATTGCACTCGGCGGACTTTGCCAGACAGCCCACAGGGTCAGGCCGGTCCATCCGGTGGCAGCCATTGCGCCGGCTGCGAGAACCTCCAGGGGATCTAATCTCAGGGCTCGCAGGCCAATCAGAACGAAGAGCCAGATGACCGTCGGTGATTTCAGCACAAAAGCAGGAGGCTGATCATACTTGGCTTCAAAACAGACGATCAGAGTGAACAGGACGGCAAATTCGCCAGCCATTGTTATGTATGAAAGCCAGGACGGAAGCGGTCGCCGACGTGACATGTAGATGCGGAAAAGCGATAGGATTGCGAGCGCAGACATGGCCGGCCAGACAGGATCCAAGCTTTTCGAACTTGCATCACCGGGCGCCGGGGTCATCACGTATACCAGCGCCATCAGGATCAGGAGTATGGCTGTTACAAGCGCGATCGAGCGATCGCCTATCCGGATTTCATTCTCGAGTTGTGTGTCAGGTGCGGCTGGTCTGGTTTGCATATGCACGTTCCCTTCGAGAGCGCGATGAGTGAGGACGCCAGGCACGTCGCGGCTCAATGGCTTGACCCTCCTGAGGCGCGACTTTCAGATGGATGGCTGCTGTAAGTCCGGGCAGGCAGAGCGGATCTGGATCGTCCCGACTCAGCCTGGCCTGGCCTGTAGGTCTGGTCGATCTGCCAGAAATTCAGGTCAATATGTACAAGCCCACGCTCGCGGTCGCCAGGACGGGCGCCGGTACGGAGTGTGACGGCGATGTCTGCGAGGACGCCTGGATGTAGCCGAAAATAATTGTGCCTATCAAACTGATTGGCGTCCTGGACCATGATGAAGTGAACGGATTTGACGCCCTGAAAAACAGCCCGCGATTCAGGCGACAATTGATCGGGCCGGGCTGCGCCAAATCGCGGCGACCCAAATATCCAGCCAGCAAGACCAAGCGCGTTGTCGCCTGGGTTGAGATAGACATCGATCTGGCCAAATCCGATGCCGAAGGCTTCGGCGACAAGACGTTGCTCCATCACGCCAAGATCGATGTCTGGCGCAGCCATGATCAAAGTGTCGATCCGATAAGTGTCGCGCATCGATACTCCAGCACCTCGGGATTCGATCAACAGTTCCCGCAGGGCTGACGTCACAATTGATGCGCCGTGACTGTGCGTAACAACAACTAACTCATCGACCGCTCCTGTTGCAGAGATGAGTCGCAGCGTTTCTTTCAGATGGTAGACTGAAAAGTCACCGCTTTGCGTGTCACTGAAGTAGCCCAATGCCTTGTGCCCGCCCGTCGGCCAGCTGAACAGTATCGGGACGCCGGCCCTGCCGGCAGCTGACCAGAGTTCGAACAGGTTGAACGCACCATCATCGAACGTATTGTTGAAGCCGTGAACATAGAGAATGACTTTGCCGGTGTCGTTGTCTTCCAGCTCCTGCGTGAGTGCGGCTTGAAATTGTGCGCCTGCGCCCTTGTAGGCGGCCATTGCGCTTCTATCACGGATGAGCACGCCCTTCTCGATCGCAAAAGGCAGGGGCGTTCCCGGAAACCGAACGATTTCATCAGTCAGCGTCGCGGCATAACGCGGTCGCTTGTCGCTGATCGCGTGTCCCGACATGTAGGCGTCGAAGTCTCGCTGCCCCATATTGGTGGTGTCAATCCTGACATGGCCAAAAGCCATCGCGGTCGACCGGTCGGTACCAAAGCCTTGTTCGGTCTCGAGCATGTTGCGATCCGTGACATAAAGCATCTGCGAGGTGTTTTGTGGCACGCCGTCTCCCGGCCGCGACGCCGCTGCACCTGAAGTCTCCCAGGGCGTCGGCGAAACGGCTGCAGGGTAGACGCTGACGCAACCGCCCAGCAGAGCACACAGGGCTAGCAAGCAAAGGCGTTTCATCTTCTTGACCTTTCGAAGTATCGGGCTTTGCGGTGACGCAGAATTCCGGTCACCCAGACGGCTCCGATGAGCACAGATAGCAGCAGGGAGAGGAAACACTGTGGCAGAAAGCCAAATGCACGTGGACAGAAGGGCCCGTTGGCGATCTCGAGAACCGTCGCGAGAAACGCAAGAAAAGCGACAGGCAACCATCCGGCCAGGAACGCCAAATGTCTCTTCCATCCCCATGCCATCGCGGAATAGAAAATGAGACCATATCCAGCGAAGACAAGAAGGCAGGCAGGTAGCGGTCCGATCAGAGGACAAGCGGTACCCGTCGAGAAATGTTCTCCCGTCAACAAAGCTGCCGGAATCAGTCCAAACATGGCGACAATGGCCAGAAACAACCGCGATGTCATTGTCCTTCAATCCGGCTCGTCGTGAGGAGGGACAATGTGAAAAGTATGGCGTGTGACGTGTTCATGGCCGTCGGCAATACCAGCCATCCGATCACGGGCGCCGCGGCATATAGGCCAAAAATCAGAGCGAGCAAAAGTGCCGGACTGAACAATGCCATCCAGCGCGGGTAGCGTGTCTTTCCCGAAAGGATGCGCCGTATCCAGATAATCGAAAAGGCCGCCATGACGAAGCGAAGTGCATTCACCAAGGGCTCGTGAAGCAACCTCTGGTGAACCAGAAGATCCAGGCTGGCTCCGTCCGAACTGAGATCTTGCACGGTTTCAGCAATCAACGCGCGTTGACCGATCCAGACCGTTGCGAGAATGAACGCCCAGGCGCAACATACGAAAATTCCAAAACGCCATTTGGGCGCTTGCGGCAGGAGATGACCTGTGAGGTGCCAATAACCGGCAAGATAGAGAGGGGCAGCCGAGACGCTGAGGAAGTGCCCAAACGTCAATCTTGCCCGACTGACATCCAGAAAAAATCCATAGTCCGGGTCTGTGTAATTGCCCCCCGGGACAAGTTGCAAGACCCCTTCGCCGATCCCGGTCAGCAGGGCGCCGACAAGGCCGGCAATTCCGAACCAGACAAGGTTTTGACGAGGATTGGTGTCGACACAAGTCATGGCGCATCGACCCGCCAGTCCAGGACGGTGTTGGCCGCGACTTGCTCTGCTGAGCGTACCTCGCCATCCGGAAACCGGAGGGTAATTCTCCCGGCGGTCGCGGCATCGCCCAGTCCGATGAAAATATCCGCCGTGCTATCGGAACACAGTCCCTGAGCCGGTACCGCCTGGCGGACAAGTGTTCGACCATCGACAAGAACCTCAATACGGGCCGAATAGGCTGAAACCGAGTCGTCGAGCCGAATGCGTATACCATGCCGGTCGGGCGTTGCATTGAGGAAAGCCCTGGCCGGCCCCTTGAGATTGGCCCAGATTAGATCGGGCAGGCCGTCGCCGTTAAAGTCACCGACCAGTGGGGAAATAGCAAATAGCCGATTGGCCACGCCTGCGCGCTTCTCTACCGGGTTGAATTTGCGCCCCCGGGTATTTTGCAGAATCTTTCCGGCATAGCGGTGGATCAGTGCCGGTTGTCCGAACTTGGCGTAATTCTGGGCGACGGCGATGTCTTCCCAGCCATCGAGATTGAAATCAGCCGCAACCACACCCCAGCCGAAACCCAACCGTGCGGCGTTCATTTCAGCGGCATGGTCGCTGAAGCCTCCCTGGTCGTTGCCGACAAACAGCATGTAGTTGGAATTGAATGGCGCTGATTTCGGCAAGTCACCGCGCAGAAGCGAGGACGGCAGAGTGTTCCCGACATTCGAGAAATAGAAATCGAGGGCGCCGTCACCGGTAAAATCGCCTGCTGCGATCCCCATTGGATAGGAATTCACGGATGGGCTTTCGAGCCGCTCGAAAGGCGGCGCGTCGTTGTTTCTCCAGATTTCGACATGTCCTGTGTCCTGGGCAACGACCAGGTCTGGGTCACCATCATCATCGATATCGGCCAGGACGGCCGTGAACGTGTTGTGCTGGCGGCGTAGGCCCCACAATTCCGTTGCGTCGGTGAAGTCGCCTGCCGCATCCCCCAGCAACAGATAACTGTAGCCTCCGTAAGGGCGCGTGAAGATGGTCTGACCCTCGACGCGATCATTGCTGATATAGCCGGAAACGTAGAGATCGACATGCCCATCGGCATTGACGTCTCCAGGTGTCACCGAAAGAGCGGTGGTGCCGGCTTCCGGCTTGAAAATGGTTCTTCCATCACCGAGTCTGCCACTGGAGTTGAGATACAACCAGACGCCGCTCTCGCGGGCAAGAATCAAATCGGTCCATCCATCCCGGTCGACGTCGACGGAGACGCCGCCCATTGTTGCATCGCTTGAAGGTTTTGAGAGATCATGATCTGCGCTCTGATTTACAAACCTCCCGAGCAAGGCGCTGTAGCTGAAAAGTGCATCCGGTTGATCACGGCCTCCTCCCAGGAACACCTCGTCGTAGATATCACGATCAGTATCGATGACCACGCCCGCCATGAAGGGCAGGGATCCCGACTTTGCCTGGATGTCTGACTGGTTCTCGAACGCCAGATCAACGGATACAAATCTGAGGTCTGTGCTGCCTTGCGTTTTCCACTCAAGTTGCACGAGGCGAAAACCGAGCCAGCCTGAGCTGAGGAGGACGACCAGGACTGTACCGATCCCCAGTGCGCCACAGCCAAGCCAGAACCATTTTGGGGTGGATCGAAACATGCTGGCCCCCAAGGCTCTCACGTTCTCGAGGATTCGAGCTTGAATAGTCGGTCAAGAGAGAATCGGCCGGGACCACGGGCGACGATCACAAACAGGATGGCCGCCCACCAGACGTGACTACCCCACCAGCTATCGGCATCCGGGAAGACAAGGCGTTCGATCACCAGGGTCATCGTGAGCAGTCCGGCGGCCGCCAGTCTTGACGTCAGTCCGAGGACAAGAAGGATCGGCAGAAGGATTTCCATGATACCGGCCATGTTGGCGAAGCGCTCGACAATCCATTGTGTTGTCGGTGCGTATGTGCCCGCCGCCTGGTCTGTGCACAGCACGAGGGCGCCAGCGCGCTTATCTTCCGGGCAGAAGAATTCGAACAGGAAGAGGTCGTATTTGTCAGGGTTGAATGACAGGAAGCCATTCCATTTTGTAAGCCCTGACATGAAAAATACCCGGGCCACGGCCAGGCGCGCGATAAGTAGCGCAAACGGTTCCAGCATGTTGGCCTTGCTGGTAAGCCAGCTATAACCAGCCTGCAGCCTCTGAATGAGTATCATGATTAGCTCCCCCTTGTTGAGCGATGGTGATGAACAATCCCGACGAGACGGCGCCGGCAATGAGATGCGAAAGATCAATAGACGGCTCGGCAGCCAGGGCGGCTTCACATGCATCCCCAAGTGGCGATTGGGACATGGCCGAACTGAGAAACGCGTGTTCTCCGGGATGAAGAACGCGCATCCTGACCTCTCCTTCGGGACGCCAGAAAAGAACGTGTTCAGATCGGCACGCCAGGTGCATCTGGCGGTTCGGAAGCTCGCCTGATTTCAGGTCTGTCCAAAGGGATGCCACCGCCCATTCGATGTCGATAATATTAAGGCTCGGATGCATGGTCAGGGTGGATACCATCAGGGTCGAGCCATCGATCTCGGCAAGCGCGCCCGGTGCCAGCGGGTCTGCATCTGGTGCGAGGTGGGCATTGAGCCAACCCCGGTCCAGCCGGGCGATATCTGCGAGCCAGGGCAGTCCATGTTCAGATTCAGCTGCGGCGATAAAATGAGCGAGCGACACACCGTATCCGACCAGACTCCGGGTCGAGGGCGGTTCCGCATCGGCATAGGCCCGTGCCAGGGCACTGAAAAACGCGTCGCCCATGACGGCTGCCAGTCGTAGATTGTTGGACCTGAGGGCCTCAACGCAGGCGAGGATGCCAGAATTGCGATAGACTTGCGCGCGCTGGCCCGGGTGCGCTCTGGAGTCCATCAAAGGGGTAAGCGCAGCGGCGCCGGCGCGGCCAGCAGCGAAGGACGACATGGCTTCGATATGCTGCTCAAGCCGCATCGTGTGCCGCCTCTTGTGAAGCTGTCAGTATCCGCGTGGCGTGGTGAAATTCGGCAAGCAAGTCGTCAAACGGTGGGATATTGCCATCACGTTCAACGAGGACCGGCCTGGCCCCCCATGCGTGAAGCGCAACGGCCAAAAGGTGCCACACGCCCTCACTGACGGGCGCGTCATGACTGTCGATCAGAAATTTGGCGCCAAGCCCAGGGTCTTGCGAGTGCCCTGCAACGTGAATCTCGCCGACGAGCTCGCCAGGGATTGCGCGAACATAAGCATAAGGGTCCACGCCGACATTATTTGCACTCACCCAGATATTATTGATGTCCATCAGGAGACCGCATCCGGATCGGCGGGCGACTTCCACAAGAAATTCAGGTTCGTCGAGCTCGCAGGCGAACGGCAGGTAGTTGGTGGGGTTTTCGATCAGAATTCGCCGACCGATCAAGGCCTGGAAAGCATCGACCCGGTCTGCAAGATGTATCAGCGCTTCCTGTGTACGGGGAAGCGGCAGCAGATCTGCATGGTAGCGCGTCTTGTGCGCGGAGAACGTTGCGTGCTCGGACACCTGAAACGGATCGAACCGCTCGATCAATAAACGTAGATCATGGGTGTGCTGCCTGTCGAATGGATCCAGTCCGCCGAGAGACGCGCCGACGCCGTGAAAGCTGAGCTGGCGCTTTTCGCGGATAGCAGTCAGCCAGGCCAGGCGTGGGCCGCCTTGGACCATATAGTTTTCAGGGTGAACCTCGAACCACAATCCTTCAACTTCGGTCTCGAGCGCCGGAGCAAAGTGCTCCGGTTTTAGCCCGAGACCCGCAGTGGACGGGGGGGACGGTGGAAGTTGCATGACTGTGATCCGAGGAACTCTGTTGCCGGGCTGGGATCAGGCCGGTGTATTACGATCCAGTTCGTTCAACGCAGCAGGACCTTCGGGCGAGACGATGAAGTCGCAGGAGCCTTTGGGCGCGAACGTCCAGGCATTTCCCTGGAAGTCGACGGTGGATGTGCCTTCGCAGCTTGTTCCTTTGCCGGCCTTGCAATCGTTCTCGCCAGCAAGGGCAATACCGTAACATTTGTCCTTGCGGCCTTCGATTCGCTCACCAGCCTGCCATGCCGTGAAGGCGGACTGAACGTCCGCGGGCGCATTGTCGGCCAGGGTAAGTTGAGCGTTTGGCTTCGCGTTTGCGGCGCCAGCGGCTGCGGCGAGTGCAAGGCCAGCGATCAGGGATTTTGCAATGAACGTTGTGTGCGACATATGTCTAGTCTCCAGGTTGAAATCAGCTCCGCAAGTTTGGCGGCGCAGGGTCTGAATACGTGAAGCCCTATTGAACTGAAACTCACGAAAGCGTGCGGAAGGATCAACGATCCGGCATTCCGGACTGTTCAGTCCACTATTTCTTATGCGGGGACTGACAATCCTCGCTTATATGCAATGCTGTACCACTCGCCGTGAAAGGAAATCCGACATGAGCTATTATCCGAGCCTTCCGGACCGCGCGCATCTGAGCGACCTGTTCAAACGATTCCCAAGGGGCGTCGAGCCACTGCTCGCGTTCCACGACGCTGTCCTGCGAAGCGATAGCGAGCTGTCAATTGGCGAACGGGAGCTGATAGCAGCCTGGGTCTCAGGCCTTAATCAGTGCAAGTTCTGCTATGGCGCACACAAGCTCATGGCGCACGCGTTCGATGTTGATCCGGCACTGGTCGACATGTTGTTTGAGCGATTTGACGAGGCCCCGCTTCCAGCCCGATTCCTGAAATTGCTCCCGTTCCTCGAAAAGCTCGCCCTGACTCCGTCACTTGTGCGCCGTAGCGATGTCGCGGGACTGCTGAAGGCCGGCTGGTCAGAAGAGGCGATACACGATGCCGCGCTCGTTTGCGGGCTGTATGCGTTCATGAACCGGGTGGTCGATGCCGCGGGTATTCTTCCGGGAGAAGAATATGCCGACCCGTCGCCTGAAGCCATCGAACGACGCAGGAGCGGGTCGTACCTGTCCTGGGGACGGGATGCAGGTATCACCTGAGCGCCAGTTCGGAATAATTCAGTTATCCTGTTCTTGATCGGTCAGTACAGAATACCCAGCTAGAAGGGCCTAAAGGAGAAAGACCCATGGCATTATTTGATTTGCATACCATCGACACGGCGCCTGAAGCCGCAAGGCCACTTCTGAAAGAATCCGCCAAGGCCTTCGGGAGAATCCCCAACCTGCATGCCGTCATGGCCGAAAGCCCTGAGCACCTTGAAGCCTACAAGAACCTGCATGAATTGTTCGAGCGGTCAGACCTGAGCAAGGTTGAGCGGAATGTGGTCTGGCTTACGATTAATGTTGAAAACGCCTGCCACTATTGTGTGCCAGCCCATACCGCAATCGCCATGATGCAAGGGGTCGACGAAGCGACGATCAATGCTTTGCGTGCCGGTGATGCGCTGGATGACCCCAAACTGGAGGCCTTGCGTCAATTCACGCTGGCGATTGTTCGCCAGCGGGGCGTGTTGGATACGCAGCAGGTGAGCACGTTCCTTGAGGCAGGTTATGCGAGGCGGCATGTGCTGGATGTGCTACTCGGGGTCGCCCAGAAGACCCTGTCAAATTATGTGAATCACATAGCCGATACGCCTGTTGACCCGGCTTTTGCCCGTTTTTCCTGGGTCGACCCTGTCGCGGACTAGGGGCGCAGAGGCCGCCAGAATCCGGAAATTGTGAGAAACGTCTGCAGCGGTCCCTTGCCGAAGGCTGCTGCAGACGACATTTAGGGCGCATGGCAGGAAGACCTCGCAGCTTTGACAGAGATCTGGCGCTGGACGCGCTCGTCGACGTGTTCTGGACCCACGGCTATAATGGCGCCGACGTCGACAAATTGCAGCAATCTGCCGGCATCCAGCGTGGCAGCTTCTATGCCGCCTTCAGGGACAAGCCGACCGCCTTCCTCGACGCCCTCCGCCGCTATATGGAATTCACGCTCCTTCCCCGGCTGGACATGCTTGAGGGCGAGGCTGGCCAGCGACGCGAGCTTGTGGAATTTCTCGAAGCTGTTGGCGCATTTGTCGCAAAGCAGGGAAATCGGGGGTGTATGCTGTCCGAGGCGCTCGTCCAGTCGCCCCAGTTCGACCCGGCCTTGCGCCGGCAGGTCCGGCGCATCCGTTCTGATTTGTTGCGCAAACTGAAAAGGTTGAGTGGTGGTGACGAGGCGCTGGCGTCTTTCGCTCTGGCATCCGCGCTCGGATTTCACGCACTCGCCAGATCTGGCGCGTCAAAAAAGCAGATCCTTGCTGCCTCGACCTTGGCCGCTAAGGCGATTGGGCAGCGTCGCTGAGATTTTGTCACGTCCTCATTGACGATGATATTTTAACATCGCTACCAGGTCACAGACATTGTCTTGAAACAGTCCATTTTCAGACGAATGTTTAGACCCATAGAGTGATGGATTCGCTTTATGCCGTGAAGTGTCAAGGTCGCTGTCGGGGAACAATCGCTGCAGGATGCTGGACGTGAGGGTGATCTTCACTTCGTTTACTCGCCTATCGCGCACGCGCGGCACTTTCACCGGCACTGGATCAGTGCCGGTCATTACTTCGCTTTTCGGTAAGTGACCATGACGGACCAGACGTGCCCGCCCATTCACGCAGGGTGGCCTGTCGGGGCGCAATACATCTCTTCGAACCGGGCCAGGTCTTCGGTTTTGTACGCTGGCGCTGTGATAGCTTTGGCGCCCAATCCGGCGCATTCTGGTTGCCGAGGCAGGTCAACCCGTAGAGCAACTGACCCGGACTCCTGGTATCATAACCGGCGCACATTTACTGCTCCACGCCTTTGGCATGATCCGCTCCAGGCGTGCCCTGCGTGCGATTGACGTTCTCTCAGACGCTCACATTCTGCACGAGACACATCCTGCTTATTGGCGTCATGCTCATGCGCAGTTCACCGGGCTGGGTCAGCCAGAGCGTCGTCAATTCCTCGTTTGACAGGAACTGGTTGCCCGGTTTGCCCTTGGACCTCGTGGGAAGCTGTTCGGCGATATCGTAGGTATTGCTGTAGTCCCGCGCGCTACCACGATAGTCATAACGATTCTTCACCGCCCATTTCCAAGCCGTGACGATGCTGGAGCGAATCTGACTTCCTTGACGCTGACACGGCCGCTTTACAGTGGCTTTGCGACGTTCCGTCACGAATGTCGGGCGCTCACCTAGTCTACAGCTTTAGCCTGACACCTGGACCGCCATCTTTATTTTCTTCCGGGGCTAGGAAAACAACTCCACCCGCTTCCAGCGCCCGGCACACTGCGTCCACATTGGCCGGAGTACTCGCTGAAGGCCCGCGAGCACTCTCCATCCGGCGGACGGTCGGCACAGACAGTTTCGCCATCTCAGCCAGTTTCGGCTGCGTCCAATCCAGCAGGGCGCGCGCTGCGCGAATCTGAGCGGAGGTGAGATCAGTCATTTTCTTTTTACGATCATATTTACTTAAAACGATCACGCTGTTATGGTGCGTGACACTAAACGACTCACATGTACCATAAAGGTAAACCAATGTCGCGACGCCCTCTTGGTGCGGCGGATGCTGATTCACGCGCTATTCTTGAACTCTCGCGCCGGCAAATTATCGCGGGATCAGTTGCCGTCGCAGCCGTACGAGATATCCCCGCACGGACGGATCCATCTGTCGACGCTTGCAGGGCCTGGCTTGCGCTTGAGGAAACACACCAGGATCTGGTCAGGCGTTGGCAGGCGCTCGACACCTACCTCATTCGGGAGCGCTATTGGAGCGACCTTTCCCGGCAACGATGCGCCGCCATGCCTGAAGCTGTGGAACTAGATGCAATGGACCACCGTCTGGAGGCTCTATATGAGACGCGGCAAGAACTTCTCACTGCCCTGCCAGAAGTACCGGCAAGTACCCCTCAAGGTCTCGCTCTGAAGCTTGCCATCCTCGCGATCATCGTGATGCCGGACGAGAACGAACAAGCCTACAACCTGATCACGAGCGCGCTGAAGGATCTGCACACTTTAGCATTGTGATATGCACGCCTCAGCGCGCAAGGCCTTACCTGGCTTGATCGTCATCTGGCTGGCGAGACCAGCCAACAGGTGGGCTATTCCGGGTTTGGCGGCGAGGCGCGCGAGCTTATCCGACAGCGCCGGGCCGTGCTCGTCGCGCGCGGTATCGCGCAAGCGGGCCATAGCGGGGCACTGGAACCGCAGGCGATGGAGATGCTCCATATCCGGTCGATGCATGACTATGGCCGCGCCTATGCCGGAGAAAGTGGTATGGCCTACGTTCCGTACCAGCCCGGCAGGGAGGTCTCCGGCAGGGTGATGCCCGTCAACGATGGGCAAGCTTGAGCGGCTCGAGACATAGGTGACAGATTGTACCGGACACATGGGTAACACTTTCCGCTTTGGCGGGAGGTTGCGATGCCATGGAAGGACCCATCGAAAATGGACGAGAGACTGCGTTTTGTTGCCCGGCGGCTTGAGGGCGAATCGATGACGGATCTTTGCCGGGAGAAATCGGGATCGTCTCCCTGGAACGTCGGTGGGAACCTCGCCTCGACAAGGATATTCATGAGATAAAGCGCGGCGATGAGCACATCATGGGGGTGCTTTTCCAGTGGTCGAAATTGCGCCGGGCAGGTAGGACAAGATGGAGGAGAGTCCGGAAGATCGACAAGTATCGCCTTGTATAAGTTTTCGTGAATTTAGGGACGAAGTCCTCTATCGTCAGAGATATATCCGGTCACAGACCTGCGACGCTTTCCTGAGCTGGATCAGACGAAGTCTGCGTGACCGGATAGAGGTACTCCCGGTAGGGGAGGCATTTTGGCGCGCGCAGATTGGCCGCGACTGGGAATCCGGTGATGAAGAGGCACAGCGTCGGCGCGTGCCGCTTCAGAATGAACGGACGAAGCCTTGGATCGACAAGGCATTTGAGGGCCGGGTAAATCCCAAGGGTATTTCCTGTCTTTATCTTGCGACCTCAGAATATGTGGCCATGTCCGAGTTACGGCCCTGGATCGGCGCGACGCTGTCTCTGGCCCGCTTTCGGACTGTCCGGGCGCTTAGGATCGTCGACTGTTCCCTTTTCCACACGCTCACCGAGACCGCTCCGGACAGTCGTTCAGCCAATTCGGACGAACAGGTATGGCGGGACATCGACCGGGCATTCGCGCACCTGTCCTGCGCAGTGACAACACAGCCTTCTACGCGCCAACCCAGCTGATCGCCGAGTTCTTCCGGCTGGAGGGCTTCGACGGGATTATCTATGGCAGCGCGTTTGCCGAAACAGGCCGGAATACGGCCCTGTTCGATCTCAACGGCGCCGAGCAGGTCGACGCGCACTCGTTTGAAGTGATTGGCTGACAGAGTATTACCGGAAAAGCAGCAGCGGGATCGCGCACGACCGGATGAGCGCGGTCGTTGTTGAGCCAATAATCAGGCTGCGAATGCGCGAATGGCCATAAGCGCCCATTATCAGCAGGTCTGCATCGTCGCGTTCGGTTTCCTCGGCAATGATCTTTTCTGCATGGCCGGGCCGTTCTTTTGCAACGGCCTCATAACCCGCCTTGATGAGGCGGGCTGCTGCCGCGATCCCGCCGCGGGCGATATCTGAGCCCGCTTCGGCAACGCTGAAGACGGTGATACGCGGGCGATCGGCCAAGGGAGACTGGACCAGGCTGTCGAGTGCCTTACGCGCGCTGACTCCGTCATCGAACGCGAACACGGCATGCTGGATCGGCTTGAACGTCCGGCTGGCGATCAGAACCGGCCGGTGGACGGCTCGCACGACGCGCTCAAGATTTGAGCCAAGATGGAGCTTCTCAAAGTCTGCGCCTTCGCCGCGCTTGCCCATGACGATGAGGTCGCCGGCCCGCTTGACGAGGGAGTCGGCAATCTCCCCGGTGCGCAAGGCGAGGCTGACGTTCCCGATGCCCTGGCTTTCGAGGCGCTGCTGGGCAGCGTCGAGAATGGCACGGCCCCGCTCCTTGTCGAGCTGCGCGGTGCGGGCATCATGCTCAACAAGATCATCCAGGAGCGATGAACGGGCGCCGAGGCCGATGGCGCCTGACAGGTCCGTTGGCAAGGCGCCGGATTTTTGGGTGCTCAGAACATGGAGAAGCTCAATGTCCCCGCCATACTGGCGGGCTGCCCAAGCGGCATGGTCGCAGACGCTGTGGGTATAAACCGAGCCATCGATGAGTGCGAGAATATGGGTCATTGTCGTTCCTCCCTAGTGCGACATCAGCTTGTCGATCGCACCAGGCTTGTCGTGGATGGCGAGCTTGTCGACGATGGTTTCGCTGGCTTCGTTGAGGCCGATGATTTCAACTTTAGCACCTTCGCGCCTGAATTTCAGCACGATCATATCGAGCGCGGCCACGCTGGAAATGTCCCAGATATGGGCCTGGCTTACATCAATGATCACCTCATCGAGCGCTTCCTTCAGATCGAAGGCGGCATTGAAGGCCTCCACCGACGCGAAGAACACCTGGCCTTCCACCCTGTAGCGGCGCGTGCGGCCGCCTGCGGACAGTTCCGATGAGACCCGGAAAATCTGAGAAATCTTTCCGGCGAAAAACACGCCGGACAGTAGCACGCCGATCAGTACCCCGATGGCGAGGTTATGGCTGAAGATAACGCCGGCAACAGTCGCTAGCATGACGATCGACGAGCTGCGCGGATGGACCCGCAGGTTTTTGAGCGACGACCAGCTGAACGTGCCGATGGAGACCATGATCATGATGGCGACAAGGGCAGCCATCGGGATACGGCTCACCCAGTCTCCGATCAGGAGGATCATGGCCAGCAGGAAAATGCCCGCAGATAGCGTCGAAAGTCGTCCGCGGCCGCCTGATTTTATGTTGATGATTGACTGGCCGATCATGGCGCAGCCCGCCATGCCGCCGAAGAAACCGGTGATCGTATTGGCAACGCCCTGGCCAACACATTCGCGGTTCCGGTCGCTCGGCGTGTCGGTGAGTTCATCGACTATCGTGGCCGTCATCAGGGACTCAAGCAGGCCGACGACGGCGACGGCGAGCGCATAAGGGAAGATGATTTGCAGGGTTTCCAAGGTCAGCGGGATGTCCGGGATCAGGAACATTGGCAGGGTGGCGGGCAACTCGCCCATATCGCCGACGGTGCGGACATCCAGGCCGAAAGCAATGGCGATGGCCGAGAGCGCAATGATGCAGATAAGGGGCGAGGGCACCGCACGCGTGAGCAGGGGGAAGAGATAGATGATGGCCAGGCCAAGAGCGACCATTGGATAGGTCAGCATCGGGACACCCACGAGTTCGGGAATCTGGGCGAGGAAGATCAGGATGGCCAGGGCATTGACGAAGCCTGTAATGACCGAACGTGAGACGAACCGCATCAGCTGGCCAAGTCTGAGGAGGCCAGCTAGAATTTGAAGAAGACCTGCCAGGACGGTCGCCGCGAGCAGATATTCAAGACCATGATCCTTCACCAAGGTGACCATGAGCACGGCAGTTGCGGCGGTCGCCGCTGAGATCATACCGGGGCGCCCACCCGCGATGGCGGTGACGACCGCGATACAGAATGAGGCGTAAAGTCCAACCTTTGGATCGACGCCCGCGATAATTGAGAAAGCAATAGCTTCGGGAATGAGGGCGAGAGCCACGACAAGGCCGGCGAGCAGGTCACCGCGAATATTGAAAAACCAAATGTCCTTTAAAGAGGTGAGGGCTGGCAGCGGCATTGGGGTTATTTCCCTCTTGCAGATCGGGTGCGCTTGCACCTCTCAAGGCGGCAAACGCGAGCGTGTGACTTCGATTTCGGATAATTAGACTGAACGCATCCAGCAGCATGCAGCGGCGCAGCACATGCACCGGATAGAGCGTGCGGACACGTTTTGCAAGATCCTGCGCCATGAGCGGCTAGCAAAAGCTGCATTGGCCTGTCAGCAGGTAGGTTGGCGAGGGGCAGGCCTTGTTGTGCCAAGGCTAGATTGATGGCGCTAATTTGGTACAGCCGCAGATCCCAAGCTTAAGCCACGCCATTTTGTAATCACAGGGGCGGGAGTTCGAGTCTCCCAACCGGCACCACTGGAAACAAGGGCTTGGCGCCTTTTGAAATTGGTGGCCGCGATGCGAGGAAGCACACAGGGAGGCCCCGCATCACCCCTTAACGTGTGAAAGCGGCCAGAAGATGGGAATGATGACAACGGCGACGATGAGCATAAGATTGGAGGGGGGGGTGAAGAGAATTGAACCCTCGTATTTAGATTGGAACGGTTAAAACTCGGTCCCGAATCCTGCGGCAACGATCAATCTCGTTCATTACGGTTGCACCATACCCGGCTTTTTTGTGGGGCGGGTTGTGGGGCGAAATTGTTTAAAAATAGAAATAACACAATAAAAACAATTAGTTGCGTGAGGTTGTTGGCTCCGCGAGTAGGACTCGAACCTACGACCGGGCGATTAACAGTCGCCTGCTCTACCAACTGAGCTATCGCGGATCAGCCGAGAGCGGGTCAATAGCAGACCGTCAGGCCGGTTCAAGCCCCAACATGCTGCTCTCGTCCAAAAAGTTCTTGGCACCAGACAAAAAAATGGCGGAAGCTGAAAGCTCCCGCCGAGGCGTTGGGTGATGGTGGGTGTCTCCAAGAGAAGACAGTGCCAATCTCACTGGAATTGGTTAATGCGGCGTAAATGGTTTGCCGCCAAACGCACATAATTGGCGCAAGTCTGCGTTAAGGCTGACAAAAGGCTGGAATGTGTTCTGGAGGCTCCACCCGGAATCGAACCGGGGTGCGCGGATTTGCAATCCGCTGCGTCACCACTCCGCCATAGAGCCTGACCAGAGGGGCGTCACTAGCAAGCAATAGGCAGGCTTTCAATCTGCGTTTTCATTGCCCCTTGCGTTTATCGCGCATTGCTCCCGTCGCCGCCCATGCTAAAGGGCGGTCATATGTCCGTTTTGCCAGAGGAAAGCGTGCGCCCATGGATTTTGACGCAGCCCGCGAGATCATGGTGGATAGCCAGATCCGCCCGAACGATGTCACTGACGCGCCGATTGTTTCGGCTTTCCTGCGTACGCCGCGCGAAGCGTTCGTGCCCAATTCACGCAAATCGGTTGCCTATTCCGAGCTCGAAATCGTCACATCCCCCGGCCGCGCGCTGTGGATCGCGCGCGATACGGCCAAGCTGATCAAGCTGGCGGGCATCAAGCCAAGCGATATCGTGCTCGTGATCGGTGCAGGCGCTGGCTATGAAGCGGCGCTGATCAGCCATCTGTCCGAGACCGTGATTGCACTGGAAGAGACGACTGAACTGGTTGATGCCATGTCCGCGCGTTTCGCGTCCCTCAACCTCGATCGTGCTGTCGCTGTTGAAGGCAGGATCGACGCGGGCCTGCCGGACCAGGCACCTTTTGACGTGGTTTATGTCTGCGGCATGGTCGAGACTGTCCCCGAAGCCTGGACAGCCCAGCTGGCAGACGGCGGCCGCCTGGTTGCTGTCGTGACCGAGCGCGAAGGGCTTGGCCGGGGAACCGTGTTCACCAAGGCCGGCGATTCGGTGGCTGCGCGCGACGGATTTGACGCCTGCCCACCCCGTTTTGCGCAATTCGACCGCAAGCGATCTTTCGTGTTCTGATTCGGCCTGCGCTGAATTGGCCGCATTGTTAATTCGCTGGAAAAGTGAACAGTGTTCACTGATCTGCCGGGTATGGCTATAAGCCGTTCGGAAGACCGGGACGTCAGGGAGTTCAGGATGAGTGTAAAGTATCGGTGCTTGATGGGCGCAGCCGCCATTGCGATATGGAGCAGTGCCCCTGCAGTGGGTGACACGCTTGATGAGGCAGTTGCGTCGGCTTTCGCCACCAATCCGCAACTCGACATTCAGCGATCCGAGACCGACATTGCCCGCGAAAGCCTCGAACAGGCACGTTCCGGCAAGCGGCCGACCGTGAATATCATCGGCAGCGCCGGTTACGAATATGTCGACACGACATCGCCATTTGCATTCGGCCTGGGCGACCGGCCCATTGCCAGCGCACAGGTGCAGGCCGTGCAGCCGCTCTATACGGGCGGACGTGTCAGCGCGGGCATCCGCCAGGCCAAAGCTGGAATCAATGCTGCCAAGTCCCAGTTCGATGCGGTCGAGCAGGACCTGATCCTTCAGGTGGTTTCGGCCTATGTCGACGTGCGGCGTGACCGCGAAGCGGTGGCAATCCGCAAGAACAATGTCGAAGTGACGAGCGAGCAGGTACGCGCGGCGGATGACCGGTTTGAGGTCGGCGTCGTGACGCGAACCGACGTGTCGCTCGCCAATGCCCGCCTTGAAGGGGCCCGCGCGGCCCTTGCCGGAGCAGAAGCCGCGCTGGAGACCAGCGAAGCCAATTATGAGTTCCTCACCAGCCTGAAACCGGGCGAACTGGCGCCGCCGCCACCCATTCCGCCACTGCCCGCATCGCTCGAGGAGGCTGTAGCCGTTGCGCTTGATGGCAATCCGGACCTTGAAGCAGCGCGCCATTCTGAACGTGCCGCCGGCGAGGCCATCGAGGTTGCCCGTGCGCAATACAAGCCCCAGATCAACATTGTCGGCACGGCTGGTGTCGAGCAGACCTATGGTGACCCGGAGCAGCGCAACACGAGCGTCTCGGCCGTGGCGCAAGGGTCGATCCCGCTCCTCTCGGGCGGCCTGATCAAGAGCCAGGTGAGCTCTGCCCGCCTTCGCCGGAGCCAGGCACGCAACCAGATCGACCTGCTCGAGCGGCAGATACGCGCCCAGGTCGCACAAGCCTGGTACGGCTATGACGCGTCGCTGCGGGCCATCGAAGCGTCCCGGCGTCAGGTCGATGCGGCCGAAATTGCCTATGAAGGCGCCAAGGAAGAGCTGGCTGTCGGCGTTCGCACCACGCTGGATGTGCTGGACCAGGAGCAGCAATTGTTCGAGGCGCGCCTCGCGCTGGTCCAGTCCGAACGGGATGCCTATGTCGCGGCCTATCGCCTGCTGCGGGCGGCTGGCGAGCTGGACAAGCCGGTGCCCATTGGCACAGTGGCGACTTCAGAATAAGGTTAACAGCGTCAAGTGGTTGTTAACCGATACGACTTACCCCTTAATCTGTACTGATTCTGATGGGTAAAATGTAAGGGGCTGACATGGCCAACGAAGCGCACAAGGAACCGACGATGGAGGAAATCCTCGCGTCGATCCGCAAGATCATCTCGGAAGATGATGCCAGTAATGCGCGCCGCCCCGGTACGCCGACAGCGGTGCGTGAAGATCCCGTCGCAATGGACGAGGATGGCGACGACGATTATTCGGAACCGGCTTTCGAGGCCGCGCAGGATGAACTCGACGAAGTGATGTTCGATTCCGAGACAGACGATGATTATGAGACCTTCGAATCCGATGACACGGATTTCGAGAGCGACGCAGCCAGCCCCTTCCAGGGTGTGCTCGAAGCGGCGCGTGCCGCCGAAATGCCAGAGCCTGCGCCGGTCTTCAGACATGTGCCGGAGCCGGCACCGGCACCGGCGCCCGCACCCGCGCCTCGTCCAGCCCCGCGCGCCCAATCCCATGCGCCAAAGGAGACCGACATGCCTGCCAGTGCGCGCTACCAGCAGACCGTCCTGACCGATGATCATACGGCCGATGCCGCCGCCGGTTCACTCGGCAAACTGATCTCGAAAATGGATCTCGGCGGCGACAACACGATCGAGGGTCTCGTGCGGGAACTGCTCAAGCCTATGATCAAGGAATGGCTCGATGCCAACCTGCCGTCGATTGTCGAGCAGAAGGTCGAAGCCGAGGTACAGCGCATCGCCCGCATGGCGCGCTAGCCTCACCCGACAAATTCGTTATAGGGAAGGGCGCGCCGTAACAGGCGCGCCTTTTCTTTTGCCCAGACCACGCCGGAACCCCACAATCCCATGCTCGACCAACGATTTGACCCTGCCGAAGCCGAAACCCGCATCTATGAGGCCTGGGAGGCGGCGGGCTGTTTCAGGCCTTCCGGCGACACCAGCGCGCAGGCCTATTCCATCGTCATCCCCCCGCCGAATGTCACCGGCGTGCTGCATATGGGCCACGCCCTGAACAATACGCTTCAGGATGTGCTGGTCCGGTTCGAGCGGATGCGCGGCAAGAACGTGCTGTGGCAGGCAGGCACGGACCATGCCGGGATCGCGACGCAGATGGTGGTAGAGCGCCAGCTCGCCGAGGCGGGCAATGAAAGCCGCCGCGAGATGGGCCGTGACGCCTTCGTTGACCGCGTCTGGTCGTGGAAAGAGGAATCCGGCGGCGCGATCGTCGGCCAGCTGAAGCGGCTCGGCGCTTCGTGCGACTGGTCGCGCGAAGCCTTCACGATGGGCGACCGCAACGATCCCGACAATAACATGATGCGCGCCGTGACCAAGGTGTTCGTCGAACTCTACAACAAGGGCCTGATCTACCGCGACAAGCGCCTCGTGAACTGGGACCCGCATTTCCAGACGGCGATTTCGGACCTTGAAGTCGACCAGCGCGAGGTCGCGGGCCATTACTGGCACCTGCGCTATCCGCTGGCGGATGGTGTGACCTACGAACATCCAGTCAAGGATGAAGACGGCAATGTCACCGGCGCCGAGACGCGCAATTACATCGTGGTCGCCACGTCGCGCCCGGAAACCATGCTCGGCGATACGGGCGTTGCCGTTCACCCGGATGACGCACGCTATGCGGGCCTTGTCGGCAAGTTCGTGGAGCTTCCCATCGTCGGCCGCCGTGTGCCGATCATTGCAGACGAGTACGCGAACCCGGAAAAGGGCTCCGGCGCGGTGAAGATCACCCCGGCCCATGATTTCAACGACTTTGAAGTCGGCAAGCGCGCAGGGCATACGCCGCTGAACATCCTGAACGCCACGGCGCACATCGTTGATGGCGCGGACGCGGAGGCGGCTAGCATTCCTTTGGAATTGCGCGGGCTCGACCGGTTCGATGCGCGCAAGAAAGTGGTCGAGGCTTTCGAGGCGCTCGAACTGATGCAGGAAATCGAGAGCCTGAAGATTGAACAACCCTTCGGCGACCGCTCGAACGTGGTCATCGAGCCCTGGATGACGGACCAGTGGTATGTCGACGCCAAGACCATGGCCCAGCCCGCCATTGCGGCGGTGAAGGAAGGCAAGACCCGGTTCGTGCCCGAAAACTGGGAGAAGACCTATTATAACTGGATGGACAATATCCAGCCCTGGTGCGTCAGCCGCCAGCTCTGGTGGGGGCACCGGATTCCGGCTTGGTTTGGTGAAGAAGTCGATAGCGACGGTATCGTTTCCGAGTCCGGAAGATTTATCGAGTTTGTGGCCTCCTCCGAAGAAGAAGCCCTTGAAAAGGCGAAGGCGTATTACCCATCGTCTTCTAAGGTCAGTGTTGGGGCTAACGTTGGACATACCGCAGAAGAAGACGATGAAGGGCGGATGATACCAACACACATTTACCTTAAGCAGGACGAAGACGTCCTCGACACATGGTTCTCGTCTGCCCTCTGGCCGTTCTCGACCATGGGCTGGCCGGACAAGACGACTGAACTTGAAACCTTCTACCCCACCGCGACGCTGATCACCGCCTTCGACATCATCTTCTTCTGGGTTGCACGGATGATGATGATGGGCATCGAGTTCATGGGGGAAGTTCCGTTCAAGGATGTTTATATCCACGCGCTCGTCCTCGACGAGAAGGGCCAGAAAATGTCGAAGTCCAAGGGCAATGCCATGGACCCGCTGGAACTGATCGACGAATACGGCGCCGATGCCCTGCGCTTCACGATGGGCCGCATGGCCGGGCAGGGGCGCAATATCCGCCTGTCGAAACAGGCCGTCGAAGGCAACCGCAATTTCGCGACCAAGCTGTGGAACGCCGCCCGCTTTGCCGAGATGAACGAGTGCGGCGCGCCGGGCGAGATTGACTTTGCCAGGGTGACGAGTCCCGTGAACCGCTGGGTGCTGGGCGAGCTTGCCGCCTGTGAGGCCGAGGCCACGAAAGCCATCGAAGAGTATCGCTTCAACGATGCCGCCGGCGCGCTCTACAAGTTCATCTGGAACGTGCTGTGCGACTGGTATCTCGAACTGATAAAGCCGCTGCTGATGGGCATGGATGATGCAGCCAAGCAGGAAACGCGCGACGTGTGCGGCTATGTCCTCGATGAGACGCTGAAACTGCTCCACCCGTTCATGCCGTTTGTGACCGAGGAATTGTGGGAGCGCCGCGCTGCGGGCCGCGCCGAGTCCCAGGGCTTCCTGATGCACCAGTCATGGCCCAAATACGACATTACGCGGGACAGTGACGCCGATGATGAAATCGAGTGGGTGCTGGACCTGATCACCGAGATTCGGTCGCTCCGCAACGACCTTGGCGTGCCGGCCGGTTCGAAGATTCCCCTGTCGCTGGTTAGCGCCGGGCCGGTCATCGAGGACCGCGCCTTTCGCCATGAGGACATATTGAAGCGCCTCGCGCGCCTTGAAGACATTGTCCTCGACGAAACCGTTCCGGCAGGGGCGGTGTCGACTGTCGTTGGCGAAACGGTGGTTGCGCTGAACATTGCCGATCAGATTGACGTTGACGAAGCGCGCAAGCGTCTCGACAAGGAAATCGCCCAGCTCGACAAAGATATCACCTCGACCGAGAAGAAGCTCGGCAATGAGGCCTTCGTGTCCAAGGCGCCGCCGGAAATCGTCGAGGAGAACCGCGAGCGCATCGTGGACTGGACGGATCGCCGCGTGAAGCTGTCTGCAGCCCGGAAAAGCCTTGAAGGCCTTTAGGCAATCGGTCCATCCTGTATGCAGCAATGCTGGAGGCAAAGATGACCCTGAAAACCCTGATGGCCTTTGTGGCGGCGTCATCCGTTCTGGTGGCCTGCGCGACCCCGGTGGCGCCTGAGCCTGCGGCACCGGAATGGCATCTCGCCATCCATGGCGGGGCAGGGGTCATCCTGCGCGAAAACCTGTCGCCCGAACAGGAAGCGGCCTATGTCGCGGGCCTGACAGAGGCGATGGAAGCGGGGGCGGCAGTGCTGCGCGCGGGCGGCAGCGCGGTGGATGCCGTGCAGGCCGCCGTCCTGCCTATGGAAGACAACCCGATCTTCAATGCCGGTTATGGCGCAGTGTTTGCCGCCAACGGCACGCATGAGCTGGATGCCTCCATCATGGACGGACGCGATCGCAATGCGGGCTCCGTGGCGGGCGTGATGCGCGTCAGGAATCCGATCATTGCGGCGCGCGCCGTGATGGACAAGTCCGAACATGTCATGTTCGCCGGGGCGGGCGCCGATGCTTTTGCCGAAATGCACGGGCTCGAAATGGTGGAGAACGCGTACTTTGACACTGAAAGGCGCCGGAACGACCTGGAGCGCTTGCTGGAATCGCGCGTCGGCACGCCCATCGCATCGCGGCGCACGGCGGCAGACCGCTTCGGAACCGTTGGCGCCGTCGCTATCGACAGCCAGGGCAACCTTGCCGCCGCAACCACCACAGGCGGCATGACCGCCAAGGCGCCGGGGCGTGTCGGCGATGCGCCGCTGGTCGGCGCGGCGACCTATGCGGAGAATGGGGTGTGTGCTGTTTCAGCCACCGGCCACGGCGAATACTTCATCCGTGTCGGCGTCGCCAAGACGATCTGCGACCGGGTGAAATTCACCGGCGAAACCATTGGCCAGGCGGCAAGGGTAGCGCTGGGTGAAGTCGCGGCTTTGGGCGGCGACGGCGGCGTGATCGTGATTGACGGTCAGGGCCATGTCGATTTTGTGTTCAATTCCGCAGGCATGTACCGGGGCGAGATCAGTGCCAGCGGCGCTACCACCGCCATTTTCGGCAACGAATAGCGCAGCACAGGCGAACAGCGTTGCAGGAACGAGCGGCCTCAGCAAGTGCTGAGCAAAAATCGGCACCTGCGGGGCACAAATTGCCGGTCGCGGCGACCATTCGCCCCTTTTCCGCATGAGAATTGCGCGCTAGTGCGGATGGCTGAACCTACGGAAGATCTGACATGACCAAGACCTGGGACAAATCCAAGCTGCCTTCTCGCCATGTGACGGAAGGCCCGGAACGCGCGCCGCACCGTTCCTATTATTACGCGATGGGGCTTTCGACCAAGGACATCAAGAAGCCGTTTGTCGGGGTCGCGTCCTGCTGGAACGAGGCCGCGCCATGTAACACGGCGCTGATGCGTCAGGCGCATGCTGCCAGCAAGGGCGTGAAGGCGGCGGATGGTACGCCGCGCGAGTTCTGCACGATCACGGTCACCGACGGCATCGCGATGGGCCATGAGGGGATGCGGTCGTCCCTGGTCAGCCGCGAAGTGATTGCAGACTCGGTCGAGCTGACAATGCGCGGCCATTCCTATGATGCGCTTGTGGGCGTTGCGGGGTGCGACAAGTCGCTGCCCGGCATGATGATGGCCATGCTGCGTCTCAACGTGCCGTCGGTCTTCATCTATGGCGGTTCGATTCTGCCCGGCCGCTTCGAAGGCAAGGATGTAACCGTTATGGACGTGTTCGAGGCCGTGGGCGCCCATGCCGCCGGTTCCAATGAGATGACCGAGGAAAAGCTGCACGCGCTTGAAAAGCTCGCCTGTCCCGGCGATGGGGCCTGCGGCGGCCAGTTCACGGCCAACACGATGGCCTGCGTATCGGAGGCCATCGGCCTTGCGCTGCCGCTTTCATCGGCCCTGCCGGCGCCTTACCTGGAACGCGACGAATACTGCGTCGAGAGCGGCAAGGCCGTGATGAACCTGATCGATAAGAATATCCGCCCGCGCGACATCTGCACGCGCAAGGCGTTCGAGAACGCCGCCGTGGTTGTCGCCGCGACGGGCGGATCGACCAATGCCGGCCTGCACCTGCCTGCGATGGCGCATGAATGCGGCGTCCAGTTCGACCTGAAGGACGTGGCCGAAATTTTCGCAAAGACGCCCTATATCGCCAGCCTCAAGCCCGGCGGCGAATACGTTGCCAAGGATTTCGGTGAGGCAGGCGGCGTGCCCATGCTGATGAAGACGCTGTATGATGCGGGCCTGATCCATGGCGACTGCATGACGGTCACCGGCAAGACCGTGGCGGAAAACCTGAAAGATGTCGTCTTCAACAAGGACCAGAAAGTCATCCGCGAGGCTTCCGATCCGATCTCGCCGAATGGTGGGGTGGTCGGCCTGTGGGGCTCGCTTGCGCCAAGCGGGGCCATCGTGAAAGTAGCGGGTCTTGCGAACCTTACCTTCACCGGTCCGGCGCGTGTGTTCGATGGCGAGGCAGCCTGTTTCAAGGCCGTCAGCGAGCGCAACTACAAGGAAGGCGACGTCCTGGTCATCCGCTATGAAGGGCCCAAGGGCGGTCCCGGCATGCGCGAGATGCTGTCGACAACGGCGGCGCTCTACGGCCAGGGCATGGGCGACAAGGTGGCCCTCATCACGGATGGGCGTTTCAGCGGCGCGACTCGCGGGTTTTGCGTCGGCCATGTCGGACCGGAAGCGGCCGATGCGGGCCCGATCGGCCTGCTCAAGGATGGCGACATCATCACACTCGACGCCATCAAGGGCACGATTGATGTCCGGCTGACGCCCTCCCAGCTGGAAGACCGCAAGCGCAACTGGAAGCCGCGCAAGACGATGTATGGCTCGGGCGCCCTTGAGAAGTTCGCAAAACTGGTCGGGCCAGCCCATGAGGGCGCGGTCACCCATTCCGGGTTCGAAGGCGAGGGTCACGTCTACGCGGATATTTGAGGCCTTCCGGCGCGGGACCGGCTCAGTCTAGTATTCGGCAATCACCATTTGAGAGACTTGCCGAATGACTGACGACACGCCTGACCTGCCCGGTGGCGGCCCCGACCCGATTGACCCGGCGATCACCAGTGCCCTGTCGAGCCTGCCGGAGGGTTTCGGCCATTTTGCGCGCATCTTCCAGAATGAGATCCGCCCCGCCCTGCAGGCGCGGGAAGGCGATCGGATTGCGGCTGTCGCGAAGGCGCGGCAGGCGCGGTATGTCGGTGGCGGCATCGGGATTGCCGGTGTCCTGATCGGCCTGTTCGTTGCCAAGCTTCCGATCCTGGCCGTCGTCGCGGCGATGGTCGGGTTCGGCTATGTCTGGTGGGGGGCACGCGATGTCACAAAGCTCGGCAAGGAAGCAAAGACCCTGCTGGTCGCGCCCGTCGCCCGCCAGTTCGAGCTGAACTTCACCGAAAGCCCGGGGCAGGTCGCCTCAATATACCAGCATCGTGAAGTCGGCATCGTTCCCGGCTGGGATCGCGCCAGTTACGAGGACCTGGTCACTGGCACGCGCAAGGGGGTCGCCTTCGAACTGTTCGAAGCGCATCTCGAAGAGCGGCGGAGATCGACTGATTCAAAAGGGCGGACGCAGACACGCTGGGTGACCGTGTTCAAGGGCCAGTGCCTGCGCTTCCAGTTCGACAAGACATTCTATGGCCGCACGCTGGTCACGCGTGATGCCGGGTTCTTCAACCGGTTCGGCGGCGGCAACGGGATGCAGCGGGCGATGCTGGAAGACCCGGAATTCGAGCGTATTTTCGAAGTCTACACGACAGACCAGGTCGAGAGCCGCTACCTGCTGACTCCCGACCTGATGCAGAAGCTGGTCGATATGGAAAAGGCGTTCCATGGCGGCAAGCTGAAATGCTGCTTCGATGGCGGCGAGCTTTTCGTCACGCTACAGGGCAGCGACCTGTTCGAACCCGGCAGCATGTTCAAGCGCCTCGACGACCCGGACCGGGTGCGTGAATTGCTCAGCGATTTTGCCGCCGTGTTCAACATCATCGATGTAGTGGTCGCCAAGCGCCGCCGCCCGGAACCGGGCGGGGGCGCCTGATCTCATGCCGGGTGGGCAGGCAGGGTGAACGCGGCGAGCAGCGTGATCGGCAAGGTCAGCGTCCATTTCGGCGCCCATCGAGCGGCGCTCAGTTCGGCCGGAATGTCCAGCGGTGCGACCAGCTGATCGAGCGTCACGGCGCGATTGGCGGCCACCTGGGGGAGGGGACGGGTAACTGTCATGTTGGACGAGGCGTTAGTCATGTCTGTTCTCCAGCTAAGCCCACTATGTGAGCGAACAATCACAAATTTATATGAGAATGCGGCCAAAATGTGGCAAAGTGAATGTTTGCTCATTTTTTAATATACGGGCACTCCTGCAGATCAATTCCGGCGCAAACCGCACCCAATTGGGGCGTCGCGGTGGCACGAACATTCAGGTTTGCTTCAGCCGGGTTCCCGCATTAGGGAGGCACGCAAATGCGAGACGCCTGCCCATGATCCGATCTTTCCTTGTTTCGATTGTCCTTTTGGCTGCCCTGCCGGCGGCCGCAGATACTCTGTCCCCGAAACAGGCTGAACGCTGCAAGGCCATGCAGGCGACGCTGGCGCCAAAGCAGGCCGAGATTCTCGCGGCGACCGAAAAGCGCGACGCGCTTGCCGCGAAGGCCGAAGCCCTGGGTGAGCAGTTTGAAGACGCCCAGGTCATGCGCCTTGCGTCATCCTCGCACGCACAGGCTGCTGATGCGGCAAAGGCGGAATTTGATGCGGCACGGCGCGCCTTTGCGCAGGCGGAATTCGCGTTGCAATCCAATGCGCGCCAGTTCAATCAGGATGTGGCTGACTACAACCGGTCATGCTCGCCTGCAAAATAGGCATCAGCCAGAAAAAGTTCCGATGACCGGCACATGGTCAGACGGCTTGTCCAGCGTTCTGGCCTTGCGATAGATTTCGACCCCCGTTAGCCGGTCTGCTGCCTGCGGCGAACACAGGAGGTGGTCGATCCGGATGCCGTGGTCCTTCTGGAAGGCACCGCCCTGATAATCCCAGAAAGTGTATTGGTGCGCGCGGCCGTCGCAGGTTTCGAAAACATCGGTCAGGCCGAGATGCTTCAGTCGCCGGAATGCCTGGCGGGATTCGGGCAGGGCGAGCGCGTCATCGGCCCAGACGGTCTCGTCCCAGCTGTCATTGATGCCGGGGATCACGTTGTAATCGCCGCACAATACGAAGGCTTCCTCGGTTTTCAGCAATTCGCGGGCGTGGCCTTCCAGCGCGTCCATCCATTCCAGCTTGTAATCGTATTTCTGGCCCGGGGCGGGGTTTCCATTGGGCAGGTAGAGGCCGCCCACGCGGATCGGCCTGTCCGCCATCACCAGCGCCTCGATATAGCGTGACTGGTCATCTTCCATAGTCGACAGGCCGCGCTGGACATCGTCGAGCGGGTATTTCGACAGGATGGCCACGCCATTGTAGGATTTTTGCCCGTGAACCGCGCAGGTCCAGCCCAGCTCTTCCAGCTCCAGATAGGGAAAGCCGTCAGTCTCGCATTTGAGTTCCTGAAGGCAAACGACGTCGCAATCGATTGCGCCCAGCACTTCCAGAACGGTGGAAAGGCGGGCCTTGATCGAGTTGACATTCCATGTGGCGATACGCATGCCACTTCCTTTAACAGCTTCGCCCCATTGTTCCAGCCGGAACGCGGCGCTATGCTGCATTGCGAAACAAGCATTCAGGAGGCCCCCATGGGCTCAATCGGACCTCTCCAGATCGTCCTCGTCATCGTGGTAGCGCTGCTGCTGTTCGGTGGCCGCGGACGGATTTCCTCGATCATGGGCGATATGGCCAAGGGTGTGCGCTCGTTCCGCAAGGGGCTCGCGGATGATGACGAACCGAAGGCCGTCGACAAGGACGATCTCGTCAATGTGACCCCGAAGAAAGACGAGTCGAAAGCCTCGTCATAATGTTCCTGGTGGAGGGCGCATAATGCTGCCCGGCGTCGGATTTTCCGAACTCCTTCTGCTGGCCCTTGCGGCGCTCATCATCGTGGGCCCGAAGGACCTGCCATTCATGATGCGCAAGCTCGGCCAGATGGTCGGCAAGGCGCGCGGCATGGCGCGCGAATTCCAGGCGGCCTTCGAGGATATCGCTCGCCAGAGCGAACTCGAAGACCTGCGCAAGGAGATCGAGGATCTCAAGCGCAATAATGCCATGACCGCCGCCCAGGACGACCTCGCCAATATGGAAAGCGACATCAACGCCGCCGTCATGCGCAAGGAGGCGGCTGAAGCCGAAACCCCGCAGGCAGAGCCCAAGTCCAAGGACGATGCTGCGTGAATACGGTCCCGCCCAAAGACGAAGAGCCGGAAATCCTCGACGAAGTGGAAGCCAGCCGGGCGCCGCTGCTGGAGCACCTGACAGAGCTACGGTCGCGCCTGATCTTCTCGCTGGTCGCGCTGGGCATTGCCGCGCTCGGCTGTTTTTTCGTCGCCCAGCCGATCTATGACTTCCTGCTAGCCCCCTTCGCCGCCAAGGCGGAAGCCGTTCGCGGTGCACCGCTGGAGCTGATCTTCACCGCGCCGATGGAATTCTTCTTCGCCAAGGTGAAGCTGGCGCTGTTCGCGGGCATCTTTCTGGCTTTCCCCGTGATCGCCTGGCAGGTCTATTCCTTTGTCGCGCCGGGCCTCTACAAGCAGGAACGCGGGGCGTTCTGGCCCTTCCTGGTCGTTGCACCGCTCCTGTTCGCGACCGGTGCTGCATTCGTCTACATCCTGATGCTGCCAATGCTGGCGCGCTTCTCGATTTCGCAGGAGCAGATCGACAGCGGCGTCGCCACGATCAAGCTGTTACCCAAGGTTTCGGAATATCTGTCGCTGGTCATGGCGCTGATGCTGGCCTTCGGGATTTCCTTCCAGCTGCCGGTGATCCTCACGCTGCTGGCGAAAATCGGCCTCGTCTCGGCGCAGATGCTGATCAGCGGCCGCAAGTATGCGATCGTCGCCATCCTGGCTTTTGCTGCCGTGTTCACGCCGCCGGATATCATCTCCCAGCTCCTGCTGACCGGGCCGGTCTACCTCCTGTATGAAGTCTCCATCTTCTGCGTGAAGCTGATCGAGAAGAAGCAGGACAAGCAGGACGCCGCAGCCGCCGCCGAGTAGGCATTTTTGGTGCGGTGCATGGTTGCATTGACCCGACAAATGTAGAACATCAGCCGCTCGCCCAAGCTGCGAATCAGGGAGAACCCGATTGTCACGCGTGAAAAGCGTTCTTCTTGTCGATTTCGACAATATCTACGCGGCAACGGGCGAAGGCTTCACCGAAAACGTTGCAAACTGGCTTCTCTGGCTTGAGGATGGCGCGCTGTCGTACAAGCAGAAGCGCCGGAAATTCCTGGCCAAGCGCGTGTACTGGAACCTGCAGCATGATGTGCACAGGCCAGCCTTCGAGGCTGCCGGGTTCGAGGCCTTCAATTGCCGCGCCTTTGCCAAGAACAAGATATCGTCGGGCAAGAGTTCGGCTGATATCGTGCTGACCATGGATGCCATCGAAATGGCGCTCCATCTCAAGGACCTTGAGGAAATCATCGTCCTGACAACCGATTCAGATTTCGTGCCTGTTGTGAATCGCATCCAGTCTCCCCGCCTGCGGGTCGTGACCGCCGGCAAGGAAACCGACCCGACTTACGAACTCTACAGCCAGCATGCCGACGGCGTCGTTCACATGTCGGCGCTCAAGGCGGCGTGCGAGTATGAGCGCACCAAACGCAAGTGGTACAGGTTCCGTAGTCCGCCGCCTGATGTTGCGGCCCCGCGGCTGGTTCAGGAGCGCCGGTCGCCGCTGATGATGAAGGTGCGCAACGCCGTCCGTGACGAGGCCGAATCCCACGATCCACGCCCGCAGGACCAGCACCCCCACCTGACCCGCGCCGCCGAACTCGTCATGGAGCTTGGCGCCCGCACACCCGACCAGCCGATTGCCCGTGAGAAGATCATCAAGGCCCTGTCGGCCATTCCGGACTTTTCCACAACGCCGCTCAAGGGCCAGCCGGCCTGGTTCGGCCTGCGCAACTTCGCCGTGATGATGATGCGCCTGCGCGCCATCGAGCCGTGCATCGAGGTGCGTCCGCAGAAGCGCAATGGCACGCAGGTGATCTGCCGCGTGCCCAGGAAGGCGGCTCCAGCCGTTGTGCAGGCCACCGCAGAAGCCACCGCATAGTGGACGCCGCGCGCGTGGCGCATTAGAGCCTGTAGCGACAGCCACTGCAGGACCATTCCATGTTCGATATCCGCGCCCTTCGCGAAAACCCGGAAGCCTTCCGCCTCGCCTGGAACCGCCGCAAGCCGGGCCTCGGCGATGTCGTGGACGATATCCATGCGCATGACGCCGCCCTTCGCAGGGCGGTCACCGACAAGCAGGACGCAGAAAAGGTCCGCAACGAGACGTCCAAACTGATCGGCCGGGCCAAGGCCGAGAAGAATGAGGAAGAAGCCGCCCGCCTGATGGCGCTCGTCGCTGAGGCCAAGGACACGATCGAAGCGGCCGGCGAACAGGAAGCCGCCGCCAAGGCGCTGCTCGACGAATTGCTGATGGGCCTGCCCAACCTGCCGCTGTCAGACGTGCCGGACGGCCCGGACGAGCATGCCAATGTCGAAAAAAGCCGCTGGGGCGAACCCAAGCGCATCAACAATCCCAAGGACCATGCCGACCTTGGCGAGGTGCTGAAAAGCGGTCTCGGCTTCCCGCAAATGGATTTCGAAAGCGCCGTGAAGATGAGTGGCGCGCGGTTTGTTGCGCTGCGTGGGCCTCTCGCCCGCATGGAACGGGCGCTGGCGGCCTTCATGCTCGACTTGCAGACGTGCGAGCATGGCTATGAGGAAGTGAGCCCGCCGCTTCTGGTGCGGGATAATGCGCTGATCGGGACGGGGCAGCTGCCGAAGTTTGCGGAAGACTTGTTCGGGGTAGTTTCGGGCAGCCCGATTGAGAGTAAGAATTTGCCAGCTTTCGAAGCTCAGGCTTCTGGTAAGGCCGTCTTCGACGAAGACTATCTGACACATCGCCTAATCCCCACTGCCGAAGTCCCGCTCACGAACCTCGTCCGCGAGCAAATCCTCGACGCTTCCCGCCTCCCTCTTCGCTTCACGGCACACACGCCCTGCTTCCGGTCCGAAGCGGGCAGCGCGGGGCGCGATACGAAGGGCATGATCCGGCTGCACCAGTTCAACAAGGTCGAACTCGTCTCCATCGTGGAGAATGAAGAAGCCGGCCTCGCCGAGCTCGAGCGCATGACGGGCTGCGCCGAGGAAGTGCTCAAGCGCCTGGACCTGCCGTTCCGCCGGATGCTGCTCTGCACCGGCGACATGGGGGCAGGGGCCCGCAAGACCTATGACCTCGAAGTCTGGCTGCCGAGCCAGAACACCTATCGCGAGATCAGCTCGTGCTCCTATTGCGGCGACTTCCAAGCCCGCCGCATGGACGCGCGCTTCCGCAAGGAATCCGGGGCCAAGCCCGAATTTGTCCACACACTCAATGGCTCCGGCCTCGCCGTCGGCCGCACCCTGGTCGCCGTGATCGAGAACTACCAGAACGAAGACGGCTCCATCACCGTGCCGGACGTGCTGCGCCCGTACATGGGCGGGCTGGAGACAATCGTATGAGAATCCTCCTCACAAACGATGATGGCATCAATGCGCCCGGCCTCGCCGTGCTGGAAGATATTGCCAAGGAGCTGACCGACGATATCTGGATCGCCGCGCCGGAAGAGGAACAGTCCGGCAAGGGGCGCGCCATTTCGCTGACCCATCCGGTGCGCACCCGCAAGGTCGGCGCCAAGGCCTGGGCCGTGGCCGGTACGCCATCGGACGCCGTGCTTCTGGCCGTGCAGGACCTGATGCCCGATGCGCCGGACCTTGTGCTCTCCGGCGTCAATCGCGGCCAGAACATTGCAGAGGATACGAGCTTTTCGGGCACCATTGCGGCGGCCATGTTCGGCATGCAGCTGGGCATCCCGTCGATTGCCCTCAGCCAGGCGCAGAGTTTCCGCGAGCGCGGTTCGCTGCCATGGGACACGGCCAGGGCATGGGGTGCGCGCACCCTTCGGCCATTGATCGAGATTCGTTGGCCGAACGATGTCGTGATGAACGTCAACTTCCCGGACCGTGAGCCCGAAGACGTTCAGGGCATCCAGATCACCCGTCAGGGCTTTCGCGATGAAAGCATCATCCATACCGACCGGCGCGAAGACCTGCGCGGGAATGACTATTACTGGATCGGCTACAAGGGGAAGCTGTCGAAACCCGATGCCGGAACGGACCTGCGCGCGATCTATGACGGTTATGTCTCGGTTTCGCCGCTGCACGTCGACCTGACGCACGAGGCCTATCTCAAGGAATTGCGCGAGACATGGCCGAGCTGATCGCTGATCCCTTCCGCGCCGCGCGGCTTGTCCTGCACCTGCGGCAAGAGGGAATCACCGATGACGGCGTGCTGAAGGCGATGGAGACGATTGACCGGGGCGCGTTTGTCGACGGCCCCGGGCTCGACAAGCTCGCCTTCGAGGACTGCGTCCTGCCGATTCCCTGCGGCCAGATCGTGCCGCGCCCTGCCGTCACCGGCCAGCTGCTGCAGGCCCTGCAGATCCGCCAGGTACGGGAGGCGCGCATCCTTCTGGTGGGCGTCGGCAGCGGATACACGGCGGCCCTGGCGGCCCAGCTGGGCGCGGATGTGTTTGCGATGGACCGTTACCGCCGCCTGTGCGACGCCGCCCGCCGGCGCATGCTCGACCTTGGCCTCGGCAATGTCGCGGTCCGCCATGGCGATGGCCTGTTCGGCTGGCCCGAGCGCGGCCCGTATGACCGCATCCTGCTGACCGGCGCGATTGAGGAAGTGCCTGACGCGCTGTTGCAGCAACTGGCGAAGGGCGGCGTGCTGATTGCGCCGATCCAGACGGCCGGCGCGCAGCATCTGTTGCGCGTTGGTGTGGATGGCACACAGGAGCGTCTCGCCATCGCTCGGCCGCTTCCGCCGCTGATGGACGGGGCGTCAAAGGCGCTTTAGGACAGATTCACGCCGCCTGCAGGGCTTGTTTGCCAATGCCAGCGGCCACAGCTATAGGGTCAAGTCTTTCGCGGGCGCCATGATCGGCGACGCGGCACACGGGTTACAGGGAGTGGACCATCATGTTGAACAAATTCGCCGCGGCAACCGTCACTTTTGTGGGTCTGTCCCTTCCGGCACTGGCCCAGGCTGCCCCAGCCGCAGCAGGCCCCGGCATCCTGACGCAGGTGATGTTCTTCCTGCCGCTGATCCTGATTTTCTACTTCCTGCTGATCCGCCCCCAGCAGCAGCGCGCCAAGAAGCACCGCGCCATGATCGAAGCCGTCAAGCGCGGCGACAATGTCGTCACGTCCGGCGGACTGATCGGCAAGGTCTCCAAGGTTGGCGAAACCGAAGTGACCGTCGAACTGGCGGAAAATGTGCGCGTTCGCGTGATCAAGGCCATGATTGTCGAAGTGCGCGGGAAGACCGAACCGGTCGCCGCCAACGACTAGGCTCGCCGTTCCGGCCATTCTCCCGTCCAAGGACTAATACATGCTACAGTTTCCCGTCTGGAAGGTCAGCCTGATCGTCGGCATCTTGTTGTGGGGGGTGATGATGGCCCTTCCCAATGTCGTGAACATGTCCGGCGCGCCGGCCGGGGTTCCCAAGCAGGGCGTCAATCTCGGCCTTGACCTTCAGGGCGGCGTCTACCTGATGATGGAGATCAATCCCGACGAAGTCGTTGCCAACCGGCTCGAAGTGTTCGCGATCGACATTCGAAACGCTCTGGGCAATCGCGATGGACAGCCGCTGATCGGGCACCTGTCGGAAGTCGACGGACGCGTCCTGAATGTGAGCCTGACCCGGCCTGGCGCCGATGGCAGCTTTCCTGTGGACGAGGCGCTCACTCGCATCCGCAAACTGAATGGCAGCGTCGAAGGCGCCATTGGCGGGGCGAAGACCTATGAGATCGAGGCGGCCGGCCCTGCGCTCATCACCGTCACCGTGCCGGGGTCATCGGAAGAAACGCTGATGAAGGATGCGCTGGCCAAGACGATGACCATCGTGCGCCGCCGCGTTGACCCGGAAGGCGTCAGTGAGATTTCGATCACGCCGCAAGGCAACAGCCGCATCATCCTGGAAGCGCCCGGCGAGCCGGACGCGACCCGCCTGAAAAGCCTGCTCAGCCGCGACGGCAAGATGACGTTCAACCTTGTCGAAAGCAGCCCGTCGGCTATTGCCGCCGCCGAAAAAGGCGTCGTGAAGCCCGGCTATCGCCTGCTGTCGGGGCCTGAAACTGGTCCGCTCCTCGTGCGCAACATTCCGGAAGTGACAGGCGCAGATATCGCCACGGCCAGCCAGGGCTATGATGACGGTAACCGCCCCCAGATCAATTTCCGCCTCAATGGCAATGGTGCGGCCAAGTTCTTCCAGACCACCCGCAACAATTCCGGCAAGCTGTTCGCCATCGTCCTCGATGACACGATCATGTCCGCGCCGCGTATCAACGAGCCCATCCCGGGCGGCAGCGTGCGGATCACCGGCGATTTCTCGATTGAGGAAGCACAGGATCTCGCGGCCATCATCGAGGCGGGCGAAATGCCGGCCAAGGTCCAGTTCCTCGACCAGCGCACGGTCAGCGCCACGCTGGGGCAGGATTCGATCCGTGCCGGTGTCCGCGCCTCGCTGATCGGCCTTGCACTCGTCGCGGCCTTCATGATCCTGGCCTATGGCCTGATGGGCTTCTTTGCGGTCGGTTCACTTGCCGCCAATATCATCCTGATTGTCGGAGCACTGTCTGGCCTCGGCGCCACGCTGACGCTGCCGGGCATCGCAGGCATTATCCTCACCATTGGTATGGCGGTGGACGCCAACGTGCTGGTGTTCGAGCGCATCCGGGAAGAACAACGCGCCGGGCGTTCGCCGCTGACCGCCGTTCAGGCGGGTTACGAGCGGGCCCTGTCGACCATTCTGGATGCCAACATCACGACATTCATTGCCGCCGCGATCCTTTACCTGCTGGGTTCCGGCCCGGTGAAGGGTTTCGCCGTCACGCTTGCCATCGGCATCATCACCTCGGTGTTCACGGCATTCGTGCTGACCCGCTGGTTCACAGTTTCGTGGCTCAAGGGCTTCAAACCCAAAAAATTCGTGCTTTAGGCCGACAGGAGAGAAACCATGTTGCTCAGATACTGGCCTGAAGACACCAAGCTCAATTTCATGGGCCTGCGCCTTGGCGGCGCCATCCTGTCCGTGCTCCTGATAACCGCCTCGATCTTCCTCCTGTCGACGCGGGGCCTGAATCTAGGCGTCGATTTCGCCGGTGGCACCGTCATGGAACTGCAGCAGACCGAGACCCTGTCTGTGGAATCGATTCGGGCCGCGATGCCGTTCCCTGCCGAAGTGAACAGCGCCGTCGGAACCGATGCGCGGTCGATCGTCGTCGTGAAGTTTGGCGCAGCCGATCCGTCGCTGCTGGGTGAGGAATTTGCGACCCTCGCACCTGAATTGCAGGCAGAGCGGGCGCAGCAACTGACCAATGAAATCGTCGCCAGCACGCTTAAGGAGAAGCTTGGCCTCGCGGACGAGGATTTCCTGCGCGATGATTCTGTCGGTCCGAAAGTGTCAGGTGAACTGTTCCGCTCCGGCATCATGGCACTCGTTTCTGCGCTTGTGCTGATGCTCGCCTACATCTGGCTGCGCTTCGAATGGCAGTTCTCGGTCGGCGCTGTCGCGGCTCTCGCCCATGACGTGATCATCACGCTCGGCGTCTTCTCGCTGCTGCAGCTCGAGTTCAACCTGACGACCATCGCCGCGCTCCTGACGATCATTGGTTACTCCATGAACGACACGGTCGTCGTATTCGACCGCGTGCGGGAAGAACGCCGCAAGTACAAGAAGATGGCCGACCGCCAGGTGATCAACCAGTCGCTCAACCTGACGCTTTCGCGCACCCTGCTGACATCCGGCACGACACTGCTGGCTCTGTTCGCAATCTTCTTCCTCGGCGGTCCCGTCCTGCGCGGCATGAGCTTCGCGCTGATCTGGGGTATCGGTATCGGTACCTATTCGTCGATCTTCATTGCATCCTCGATCGTGCTGTCGCTCGGCATGGACCTGAACAAGAAACCGGCCGAGGATGTGACCGGCTTCCAGGGCGTTCGCTAGATATCGAGCACGATCATCCGGTCGCTCAGCGCCTGGATCGCTGTCTGCGACGAGTCAGAATGCACGAGCAGCGACCGGAAACTCTCCGGCGTGAAGCCGCCATCGATGATCTTTTCCATCAGGTCGAAGAAGGGTTCCCAGAACCCGTCTTCATCCAGGAACGCCATAGGCTTGGCGTGAAGGCCAAGGCGCGCCCAGGACAGGATCTCTACGGCCTCTTCAAGCGTGCCAATCCCGCCCGGCAGCACGATAAACGCGTCCGATTCGTCGAACATCATCTGCTTGCGTGTGTGCATGTCCTCGACGATGCGATGTTCGACATCTTCGAAGATCCGCTCCTTCTGGAGCAGGAAGCGGGGCATGATCCCCAGAACGTCGCCGGCCGATTGATGCGCCGCGCGGGCGCAGGCACCCATCAGGCCTACACCGCCGCCGCCATAAACGAGCCGGATACCCTGCCTGGCCAGTTCACGGCCAAGCTCCTCGGCGAGCGCAATATAGCCGGGGCTGACGGCATCAGACGCACCGCAATAGACGCAGATGGATTTTAGCTTTGTCATGGGGGAATCCGGCTGTTTGAACGACCCGCACAGTTAGCCATTGAGACGCCATCTTGCCAGTTCCAATGTCCGTGACGTTACGTGACAGTCAGTTGGCGTTTTGTCTTCCGGCGATTCCGCCCCATATGGCCGGGATGACAAAACCGACCGAAACGACCGAAACGCCAGCCAATCACGACAAGATCGACAGTGCTGATGGCGGCATTGGCGTTTCGATCCTGCGGATCCTCAAACTGCTCGGCCGGTCCGAACTCGCCAGGTGGCGCCCGACCATGGCGATCGCGGTGATCCTGACGCTTGTGGCATCCGTGCTTGAGGTGGTTTCGCCCCTCGTGCTTGGGCACGCGATCAACCAGGCCGCGCCGAAAGCCGGCATCGCCCCCGCGTTCGCGTCGGCTGCCCTCTGGCTGTCGATCGGTATCGGCGTCCGCTTCCTGGCGGCCGGTCTTCCGCAGATGCGCGATTACCTGTTCGCACCGGTCAGCCAGGATGCGCAGCGTGTCGCCAGCGTTGATGCGTTCGGCCACGCCCAGTTGCTCTCCCTGAACTTTCACCAGACGCGCCGCACAGGGGCGCTGAACCGCATCATCGAGCGGGGCGCAGGGGCGATCGATTACCTGATCCGCTTCCTGGCGTTCAATATCGGGCCGACCTTCATACGCCTGATCCTCGCGTCAATCGCCCTGGGCGTCGCCTATGATATCCGCCTCTCCCTGATCGCCGTGGCCACGATCATCATCTACGTGATCGCCACCGTCGTCATTACTGAATGGCGCGTGCGCCAGCGCCGCCGGATGAACGAGGCGGACACGCATTTCCGCGCCATGGCGGTCGACATCCTGACCAATTTCGAGACGGTCAAATCCTTCGCGGCCGAACGGCGCGAAACCGGGCGCTTCGATACCGCCATGGGCGTCTACAATGACCGCTACGTCGAGACCGTGCGCAGCATGTACATCCTGAACGCGGTTCAGGCACTGGTGATGAATGCCGGCCTGCTGGCCGTGCTGGTCCTGTCGGCCTGGAACGTGATCGATGGCAGGATGCAGATTGGCGACCTGACGGCTGTCATGCTGATGCTGCTCTCGCTCTATGCACCGCTGAACATCCTTGGCTGGGCCTGGCGCGAGATCAAGCAGGGCGCGGTGGACCTCGAAAAGCTGTTTGGCCTGCTCGCGATGAACGCCGACGTGTCCGATGCTGCAGATGCCGTCGATCTGGTCGCGCCGAAAGGCGACGTGAAATTCCAGCATGTCGGCTTCTCCCATGAAGGCCGCGCAGTCGGCGTCAGTGATGTCAGCTTCCACCTGCAGCCCGGGAAGAAGATCGCCTTTGTCGGCACCTCCGGGGCCGGCAAGTCCACGCTATTGAAGCTGCTCTTCCGCTTCTACGATGTCGAATCCGGGCAGGTCCTGGTCGATGACAGGGATGTGCGCTCGCTGACGCAGGAATCGCTGCGCAAGGCGCTGGGGCTCGTGCCGCAGGACGTTGTTCTGTTCAATGACACGATCCGTTACAATATCGGCTATGCCTGCCCCGAAGCGACCGAAGACGACCTGCGCGATGCGGCCCGTCGTGCGCAGCTGCTCGAATTCATCGACAGCCTGCCGGATGGCTGGAACACGCGCGTCGGCGAACGCGGGCTGAAACTGTCCGGCGGCGAGAAGCAGCGCGTCGGCATCGCCCGGGTGATCCTCGCTGATCCGGCCATCCTCGTGCTAGATGAGGCGACGTCCGCACTCGACAGCGCCACCGAGGCCGCTGTGCAGGACGCGCTTGAAGAGGCGGCTGAAGGGCGTACAACGCTGATGGTTGCCCACCGCCTGTCCACCGTGAAATCTGCCGACGAGATCCTCGTGCTTGAAGCGGGAAGGGTCATCGAACGCGGCAACCACGCGGTCCTGCTGGCCAAAGGCGGCAAATATGCTGATATGTGGGAACGTCAGGCGAAAAATGCCGACCTGGCATTGGTTGACGACTAGAGTTTGCCCGGGGAAGGGGCTGTTGGAATGTCTGAAGATCTCGATCGCAGGAATACGCCCTGGATGAATATCGGCCTTGACTGGGAAGGCGTTGCGGCTGCGCTTGGCGCGCTGCTTGTGGCCCTCCTGCTCGGCGCGCTTTGGTCTCCGCTGTTCTGGATCGGCTTTGCCGGTGTCGTCCTGGCGCTCATGGCCGCCCGCTGGTCGCACCGGACACCGCCGGACCTTGCCAATGGCGTCGTGGCGCCCTGCGATGGTGTCGTCGTCTCCGTGGAACGTGTGGAGGCGCCTTCCGAATTGCGCCTGATGGATTCCAGCACCACCCGTATCCGCATTGCATCCGCCCCCTCGTCGACCAACAAGGTCTACACGCCAATTTCTGGCAGCCTTGAATCGATGATCTATGAAGCAGGCGAGAACAGCGTGCCGCTGGCAACGCGCGCTGAGGATGACGGTCTGGCACGCGCCTATCTCACCTTCGAAAGCCGCGGCCAGCAGGTCGGCGTGCGCCTTGCGTCCGGCGGCCTCGGGCCCCGCATCGACCTTGCAGCGGAAGCCGGCGACATCGTCCGTCTCGGCCGCCCCTTCGGCACACGACGGCTTGGCGGCTGGTGCGATGTCTTCGTCCCGACCGCCGTAGGCATGCTGATCTGGCCCGGACAGACGCTGGTCGGCGGCGAGACGGTCATGGGTCGTCTCAAGGCGCAGGCTGACACAGAGCTTTTCGATGGGGTCACCGAAGCGGAAACGGAAGGCGAAACGGTACGCGAGATCGAATCCGAAGCTGAGGCTGCGCCCGAAGAGGACGAGGAGGATGATTACCCCTCGCCGGAAGACATTTCCACACCTGACGACCCGGCCGTGATCCTGGCGCGCCTGCGGGAAACATCACGCCGCCACGACGAATAGCGGGGCCAGCGTTCAGTCGTCGCTGTCCTGCGGTGCGCCGCCATTCATCCACGCAAACAGCGGCTTCAGCGGCAGGATCCAGGCAAACCCGGCGATCAAGTAGAACACGAGCTGTGCCCAGCGCGGCCAGCCGTCGATCATGCCGGAAAACGTGGCGACCAGCACGATATAGAGGACAATGAACGCAAGCAGGATCAGGCTGGCGACGGGTTTGCGCATGGCGGTCTTGGTTCCTGTCAGGCTCGGATAGGGAACGCTGCGACACGGTTGCCTCTTGCCGCGCCTCACCAATAGACCATTTAGGCCGCATGTCTCAAACAGGCAAATCCCCTCTCGCAACAAGCTGGATGCGAAACTGGCTCGTGATAATCGGCGTGCTTGTCTACGCGATGATCCTGATCGGCGGTGCCACGCGCCTGACCGATAGCGGCCTCTCCATTACCGAATGGGATCCCATCAAGGGGGCCTTGCCGCCCATGAGCGATGCGGCATGGCAAAGCCTGTTCGAGAAGTACCAGCAGACAGCCGAATACCGGCTGCAGAATTCCGGCATGTCACTTGGCGAATTCGAACAGATTTTCTGGTGGGAATGGGGCCATCGTCTGTTCGGCCGCCTGATCGGTCTTGTCGCCATGTTCGGCTTTGCCATCTTCGCCATTCGCGGCTGGCTCAGCCGCCGTCTCGCGACCCGCTTCGTCATCCTCATCCTGCTAGGCGCGCTGCAGGGCTTCATTGGCTGGTGGATGGTGTCCAGCGGTATCGGCGAAACCACCCGCGTCGATGTTGCGCCCTACCGCCTCGCAACCCATTTCATGCTGGCGCTGGTCATCATCGCCGGAACGGCCTGGCTGTGGCTCGATCTGGGCGCCAGGACGCGCACGCCGGTTGCGCCGCGCGTGCGCACGGTCGCCGCGGTGCTTTTGGGACTGATCTTCGTCCAGATGGCCGCCGGCGCCCTCGTGGCCGGGCTTGATGCCGGGCGCAGCTATACTGACTGGCCCTTGATGGCCGGTGAATTCGTGCCCGGTTCCTATCTTGGTGAAGGCCTTGGCCTGCGCAGCCTGTTCGAAGGCCGCGCAACCACCCAGTTCAACCACCGCATGCTGGCCTACCTGATCTGGGTCATCGCGCTCGTGGCCGCGTGGATGTTCCGCAGGACCGCCCTCAGGAACGCGTCTGCCGGCCTGGCCGTGCTTGTCAGCCTGCAGGCGGTCTGGGGAATCCTGACGCTCGTCAGTGCCGCGCCAATGAGCCTGGCGTTGGTCCACCAGGCCCTTGGCGTCATCGTCACACTGGCCGCTGTCCGGCTGGTCTGGCTCTCCCGCAGCCCGGATCAGTTGGTCGACAATGTCAGCGGGCTCGGGTCGACAAACACGGCATGATGCTCACCGGGCCGGGTCTCGCCCGCAATGACGATCAGTCCGCCCGGATACCCGCCCGACATCATCGTGCCCATCGCGGCCAGCGCGACCGGCGTGTCCGGGGCGACGACGGTGATCCCGTCTTTCACGCTGATCTCGGCATTGGTCATGCCAAGGTCGGTCGAGATGCCCAGCTTGCCGTCCTCCAGCGAGACCAGCGCGTCGAGTGGTCCGCGCACCAGCGAAGCGGCGCTGGAGGCGCGGGGCGAGGCAACCAGTGTGTCGCTGGTAAAGGCGCATGATTTGACCGGGAAATCAGTGAAGGTCGATGTGCCGGCCGTCCAGGCCAGCTCGCCATCCGCTTCGCGGATGATCCCGTTCTGCAGGACGCGATTGTTCGTTTCGGTCCAGAAGGCGAGGCGCATCAGGCCCGTGCCCGGCGCGGGGCCGGAGCAGACGCCGCCGATTGCTTTATCGGCATTGACCGGCAGGTCGATCTGGGCCGGGGCGATCAGGCCTTCGCCATAGATATAGGCCTTGAGTTCGCCGTCGCGCGTGATTCCGGGGAATACGGTGATCGAACGCTCCTCGACGACGGAGGATTGGCCGCCTGCCAGCGATTTCAGCCGGAAATTGGACTTTTCGCCCAGTTTTTCAGCCTCCATGTCGTAAAATTGCAGGCCGCCCTTCTCATAGGCGACCGCCAGAATGCCGCGTAATCCGCCTGACAGCGCGATGGAGGCGACTTCGCCCTCTAGCGGGCGCGTGGACCAGACGGCCGGAAGGACCGTGCCTGCAGCAATCACAGGGGCTTCAGCCCCGGAATCAGCTTGTTTGTCTTGTTTGGAACAGGCCGATGCCGTAAAAAGCAGGGCAAGGCCAACCCCAGCGTTGACAAGGGGGGAAGCGGCGCTTAAACGCCAGCGCTTGAATTGCATTCCATGAACTCCGAAAGCGAGAGGCTCTGATTAGAGCGATGAAAACCTATAACGCACCAGCAGATGTGGAGCACAAGTGGGTCGTGATTGACGCGACTGACGTCGTCATCGGACGCCTTGCTTCTTACGTCGCCAAACGCCTTCGCGGCAAGCACCGCGTCGATTTCACACCGCACATCGATACGGGCGATCATGTCGTCATTATCAACGCGGATAAAGCGAAATTCACAGGCAAGAAGCTGACCGACAAGATCTATTACCGCCACACCGGTTATCCGGGCGGTATAAAGTCGACCACGCCTGAGAAAATCCTCAACGGCAAGTATCCTGAGCGCGCCATCCAGATGGCTGTGAAGCGCATGATGCCGAAGGAAAGCACGCTCGCCCGCACCCAGTTCGGCAAGCTGCGCGTCTATGCCGGTGCCGAGCACCCGCACACGGCCCAACAGCCGGAAGTCGTCGATTTCAAGTCGATGAACCGTAAGAACATCAAGGCGGCCTAATCCATGACCGATACTGCAAACTCCCTCCAGGACCTCGGCACCATGTCCGGTACGCCTGCTGCTGACGCGCCTGTCGCGAAGATCGAACCGAAGATCGACGCACTCGGCCGCGCCTACGGCACCGGCCGCCGCAAGGAAGCCACTGCCCGCGTCTGGATCAAGCCGGGTACCGGCAAGATCACGATCAATGGCCGCGACCAGGAGCAGTATTTTGCCCGTCCGGTTCTGCGCATGGTGATTGCCCAGCCGCTGATCGAAACCGGCCGTGATTCCGAATTCGACGTCATCGCCACCGTCAAGGGCTCCGGCCTGATGGGCCAGGCCGGTGCTGTCCGTCACGGTATCTCGCGCGCCCTCGTCAACTATGAGCCAGGCCTGCGCGCCGTGCTGAAGCCATTCGGCTTCATGACTCGCGACCCGCGCGTCGTCGAACGCAAGAAGTACGGCAAGGCCAAGGCCCGCCGCAGCTTCCAGTTCTCCAAGCGCTAGGCCGTATTCCGGTTTTCCAATTCCGGCGGGCGCTTCGGGAACGAAGCGCCCGTTTTTTATTGTTCTGTGGTGGGGGGCGGGAATGCTGCCAAAGGTTTTCATAGATGGCGAAGCCGGCACGACCGGCCTGCAGATTGCCGACCGGCTGCGCCAGCGCAGCGATATTGACCTGGTCTCGATCAACCCGGCCAGGCGCAAGGACATCGACGAGCGGGCGCGCCTGATGAACATGGCCGATGCCGTGATCCTCTGCCTGCCCGATGATGCCGCCCGGCTCGGCGTGTCGCTCGTGACCAGCAAGAACACGATCATCATTGATGCCTCCACGGCCCACCGCACGGCAGCAGGCTGGACCTATGGCTTTCCCGAGATGGACAAGGGCCAGCGCGCCGCGATCCAGGCATCCACGCGCATTTCCAACCCCGGCTGCTACCCGACGGGCGTCATCGCCCTCGTGCGTCCGCTGGTGATGCGGGGGCTGCTGCCACCGGCGCACCCGGTCACAGTCAACGCGGTGTCGGGCTATACAGGCGGCGGCAATGCGATGATTGCCGAGTTCGAGAATGCGGACGCCCCCAACTACACGGCCGACAATTACCGCATCTATGCCCTCGGCCAGAAGCACAAGCATCCGCCCGAAATGATGCGCCATGGCCGCCTCGCCAACCTGCCTATGTTCACGCCCGCCGTCGGTCGGTTTGCGCAGGGCATGATCGTGGAAGTGCCACTGCCACTCTGGGCCCTGCCACGCAAGCCGCGCCGGGCCGACCTGCACGCCGCGCTGGCGGATGCCTTCCATGGCGAACGTTTCGTGCGCGTCGTGCCGCTGGCCGAGTCCGACGGACTGACAAGCCTCGAACCGGAAGGCTGCAACGGCACCAACCGGCTTGAACTCTATGTCTTCGGTACGGACGATCAGGCGCGCCTCGTTGCGCGGCTCGACAATCTGGGGAAGGGGGCCTCCGGCGCGGCGGTCCAGAACCTCAACATCGCGCTGGGGCTGGATGAGTGGACCGGGCTGGAAGCTTGAGTCCATTTAACTGCATTAGCTCATCCCGGGCCAAGTCGAAGGACGAGCGCTGATCCGGGTCTATTTCAGCGGTAGCTTGATGTCCTGCAGGCGCACGCGCACATAGGTGCCCGGCGCGTCGCCGAGGCCCATGTCCTTGGGTTCGACAGCGGCTTTCTTCTTGCCGGATTTCGGCCGAAGCCACTCCCACCAGTAAGGCCACCACGAGCCGGGGTGTTCCTCGGCTGTTTCCAGCCATTCGGCCCCGGTCTCGGTGATCTTGCCGCCGGTCCAGTGCTGGTATTTCTTGCTGTCGGGATGGTTCACCACGCCAGCAATGTGGCCCGAGCCTGACAGGACGAACTTGGTGTCGCCGCCAAACACGGTGGCCGTGCGGTATACGCTCTCGAACGGGCAGATATGGTCGTCGCGGCTGGCCTGCACCATGACCGGGATTTTGACATTCTTCAGGTCGATCTTTTCGCCCAGCAGTTCGAAGCCGCCGCTCGACAGCTTGTTGTCGGAATAGCAGTTCTTCAGATAGCTCTGGTGAACCGCCCCGGGAATATTGGTCTGGTCGGCATTCCAGTAGAGCAGGTCGAACGGACGCGGCGCCTTGCCCAGCATGTACTGGTCGATGACATAGCGCCAGACGAGGTCGATCGGCCGCAGCCAGTTGAAGGTCTCGTACATCATCGCGCCGGGCATGACGCCGCCATGCTCCTCGATGATGGTGTCGATATAGTTGCGCCCGGGGCCATCGGTGAAAACCTTCAGGTCGCCTGCCAGTTCGAAATCCGACTGCGAGGCAAAGAATGTCGCCGACGCAACCCGATCGTCTCCATGGGCCGCCATATGGGCCAGCGTGCCGGACAGCAGCGTGCCGCCAATGCAATAGCCCACGGCGTTCAGTTTCTTGGAACCGGAGGCCTGCAGCACCGCTTCGACAGCGGCATAGACACCTTTCCTGCTGTAATCGTCCCAGGTGTAATCCTGCGTCACCGCGTCGGCAGAGCGCCACGACACGACGAACACGGTGAGGCCCTTGTCGACCAGCCAGCGGATCATCGAATTCTCTTCGCGCAGGTCCAGGATGTAGAACTTGTTGATCCAGGGCGGGAAGATCAGCAGCGGCCGCGAATAGGTCTCCTCCTGCGTCGGCGCATACTGGATCAGTTCGATCAGGTCATTGCGGAAAACGACCTTGCCCGGCGCCGTGGCGATGTTCTTGCCGATCTCGAACGGTGTCTCGTCGGTCTGGCTGATATGCAGCTTGCCGCCGGCTTTCTTCACATCGGCGCGGGCGAGGCGAATGCCGTTCAGCACGCTTTCGCCGCCGCTCTCGAGGAAGGCGCGCAAGGCCTGCGGATTGGATCCGAGATAATTTGTCGGCGACAGCGTGTCGGTCAGCTGCTGCGTGAAGAACTTGGCGCGCAGGTGGATATTGTCCGGCAGGTCCGGCGCATGGTCGGCCAGGCCCATCAGCCAGTTGCGGTTCACGTCATACGCCTTGCGGATAAACTTGAAGCCGGGATTGGTCTGCCATTCAGGGTCTGCGAACCGCTTGTCCGTTTCCGGGGCAGCAGGCGTGCCCATCGCTTCGGTGGCCATCTCCTGCCACAGCTTCATCCAGCCCTGCATCAGTTCCAGATTGGCATTCATCAGCGCCATCGGATTGCGCGCAAGGCTCTTGCCGACCTCCTGGAACGCGTCGACGGCACCCATCGGGTCGCCCTTCGCCATGGTTCCCACCGGGCCGGACCCCATCAGCACGTCGCTGATCAGCGCTTGCGATTCCGTGTTGGCCAAGGCAAGCGTTGTCATCAACACCTGCAATTGCATCGGATTCTGCTCAGCCATCAGCGAGCCGAGAGACGCGAGTGCAGCCTTTTCTTTGGTTTTGCCGCTCATCTGTCCCAATATCGCCTGTTTGTGGATGCGTAACTATTCATCAGAATGTTTGTGATTTAATGAGTTTAACCATGAAAAACACGACGATTCCCCTCTTAGGCGTGTCATGCCTGTTGCTGGTCGGGTGCTCCAGCTCGTTCGCGAAGGTGCGCGGCGCCGTTAACCAGGCGCCGGACTGGTACGAAACCCGCCGGGTCGAGATCCGGGGTGAGGGCTATCCGGAACTGGTTGACGTGCCCACGATCGCACCGGGCGAAGAGCCCGGCAAGACGCTGCCTGCATCAGGCCTGCGCGTTGCGGCGCTGACCGCCGAGTTCGCCAACAACGCACGAGCGGAATTGCCGGCCGATGGGCCGGCCAAAATCGCCGCCGTTGGGAACGCGATCCGGCAGCAGTTTGCCGGATTCGACGAGTCCTCGAATTTTCTTACTGACGCCGAAATTGCTGCTATCAGGAACAGCTTCAACGTACCGCGCGTCACCCAGGGTCTGAAAGGCCAGAGATGAACACCGAATTTCACAAGATCAGGCGCCTTCCTCCATACGTTTTCGAGCAAGTGAACAGGAGCAAGGCAGCCCTCCGCGCGGAAGGCGCTGACATTATCGACCTTGGCATGGGCAACCCGGACCTGCCGACACCGAAGCACATTGTCGACAAGCTGGTCGAAACCGCCCGCAAGCCGGACGTTAACGGCTATTCCGCCTCGCGCGGCATTCCGGGCCTGCGCCGGGCCGTGACCGACTATTACAAGCGCCGCTTCGGCGTGACGCTGGACAAGAACAGGGAAGTGATTGTCACGCTGGGCTCCAAGGAAGGCTTTGCCAACCTTGCACAGGCCATTTCCGCGCCCGGCGACGTCATCCTCTCGCCCGATCCGTCCTACCCGCTGCACTCGTTCGGCTTCATCATTGCGGGCGCCTCGATCCGCGCCGTGCCTGCGCCGTCGCCGGAGGACTATCTCCGCAACCTGGAAAAGGCCGTCAAGCACTGCGTGCCGCCGCCGACCGCCATGGTGCTCTGCTATCCATCCAACCCGACGGCCGATGTCTGCGATCTCGAATTCTACAAGGACGCGGTCAAGTTCGCGAAAAAGCACGATCTCTGGATCCTGTCCGACCTTGCCTACAATGAAATCTATTTCGAGGAGCCGACACCCTCGATCCTCCAGGTGGATGGCGCAAAAGACATCGCGGTCGAATTCACCACCATGTCCAAGACCTATTCCATGGCCGGCTGGCGCATGGGCTTTGTCGCAGGCAATGAAACCCTGATCGCGGCCCTCGCGCGCGTGAAATCCTATCTCGACTATGGCGCCTACACGCCGATCCAGGTGGCCGCCGTGGCCGCGCTCGACGGCCCCCAGGATTGCGTTGACGATTTCCGTCAGATCTACAAACAGCGCCGCGATGTGCTGGTTGAAAGCTTCACGCGGGCAGGGTGGGCCATCCCCAGCCCGAAAGCCTCCATGTTCGCCTGGGCGCCCATTCCGGAGCCCCTGCGCCATCTCGGCAGCCTCGAATTCTCGCTGATGCTGATGAACGAGGCCCATGTGGCCGTGGCACCGGGGGCGGGCTTCGGCGAGCATGGCGATGGCCATGTCCGCATTGCACTCGTGGAGAATGAACAGCGCATCCGCCAGGCCGCGCGTAACATCCGCAAGTTCATGAGCAAGCACGGCGTCAAGGAACTTTCAGCCACTGCGGCCGAGTAGGGGTATAGCCCGACCCGCGCTTGGGTGTGCCGCGTAATCTCTGAATCATTCTCGCAGGACGGGTCACGCCCTCGGCTTGACCCGTCCTGCGGCGCTTTTCTCTGCGGGGCCCCCATGAGTTACAAGGATGAGCTTCCCGAGGGCTGGTATCGCGCCTTCACCCCTTTCCCCCAAGGCCCAAAAGGGCTAGGCAGCAGCCCGAAACACAAGAGATGAAAAGGGGCGCCTTTTGGGGCCGTTGAAAATCGGAATAGCAGGTCTCGGCCATGTCGGCTGTGGATTGATCGAACTGGTTGAACGTCAGGACAAGTTGCGCTTGCCCGGACGGGTCGAGATCACGGGCGTCAGCGCCCGCAGCCAGAGTCGCAACAGGTCCGTCGATACGGACAAGTACCGCTGGTTCGATGATGCCGCCACGCTGGCTGAAGACGCTGACGTCGATGTCTTCATCGAACTCATCGGCGGATCGGATGGCCCGGCCAAGTTCGCCGTCGAAAGCGCGCTCAAGGCCGGCAAGCACGTCATCACGGCCAACAAGGCCCTGATGGCCAAACACGGCATGGCGCTCGCGTCGCTGGCCGAGGAAAAAGGCGTCGACCTCCTGTTCGAAGCGGCGGTCGCAGGCGGGATCCCGGTCGTGCGCGTGCTCCGCGACAGCCTTGCCGGGGTTGAGATCAAGCGTGTTGCGGGCATCCTGAACGGCACATGCAACTTCCTGACGACCACCATGCTGGAAACCGGCCGGTCCTATGACGAGGTTCTCGAAGAGGCCCAGAAACTCGGCTATGCCGAAGCCGACCCGACGCTTGACGTGTCCGGCATGGACGCTGCCCACAAGGCCGCCATCCTGTCGGCCATCGCCTTCTCGGCCGATCTCGATTTCTCCAAGGTCAGCGTCTCGGGTGTCGACCAGATCGACCTCCTGGACCTGAAACTCGCCGACCGCCTCGGCCTGCGCATCAAGCTGATCGCCGAGGGCGTCCTGACGGATGTCGGCGTCGTCTGCCGCGTCGAACCCATGGCACTCTCGGCCAATCACCCGCTGGCGCGCGTCAACGGCTCGCTCAACACCGTCCGCATCGAGGGCGACCCCGTCGGGGCCATCACGCTAACGGGGCCGGGAGCAGGTGCAGGCCCGACCGCCAGCGCCGTCATGGGCGACGTCGCCAAGATGTTCCGCCCGGCCATTCGGCCCGCCTTTGGCCGCGCAGAGCACCATCTCGCCCGCCCGTTCGTGACCAGTGTCGGTGATGAAACGTCCGCTTTCTTCCTGCGCGTCCGTCTGGCTGACAAGCCGGGCGCCCTTGCTGCCCTGACCGAGGCGCTGGCGGCTGAAGGTGTCTCGGTGAACCAGCTCCTGCAGGATTCGGCTGACGAATCCGGTGCCAGCCCGGTTGCCATCGTGACCCACCGCTGCCCGCGCTCGCACATGAAGGCTGCCCTGGCACGTCTTGAAAAGCTGACAATGCTGATCGACGCGCCACGCCTCATGCGGATCGAAACGGCAAACTAGTTAATCAAATGAATCGCGCCGTGTTTCATGGTCGCGCCAAGGGATGGAATGCGATGAAAAACAATGTTCTGACACCGGGCCTCGCTGATGCCATGGTCCGCGTGACCGAGCTGGCTGCCATCGCGGCAGCGACCGAAGTCGGCCGCGGCGATGAGAAGAAGGCCGATGCTGCGGCCGTCGACGCCATGCGCAGCGCCTTCAACGCCGTGGACTTCAGGGGCCGTGTCGTCATCGGCGAGGGCGAACGCGACGAAGCGCCGATGCTCTATATCGGCGAGGAAGTCGGCACCGGCAACGGCCCGGAAATCGACATTGCGCTTGATCCGCTTGAGGGCACCACGCTCACGGCCAAGGCCATGTCCAATGCGCTGGCCGTGCTGGCTATTGCGCCGCGCGGCGGCCTTTTACACGCGCCCGACACCTATATGGACAAGGTTGCCGTCGGTCCCGGCTATCCGGAAGGGATCATCAGCCTCGACGTGACGCCTGCCGAAAACGTCACGGCCCTCGCCGCCCACAGGGGTGTGCCCGTGACCGAGATGACCGTCTGCGTCCTCGACCGCCCGCGCCACGAGGACATCATTGCCAGCCTGCGCGGCGTCGGTGCTCGCATCGCCCTGATTACGGATGGCGATATTGCAGGTGTCATCGCCACGACTGATCCGCAGACCGGGATCGACTTCTATGTCGGTTCAGGCGGCGCGCCCGAAGGCGTGCTGGCAGCGGCCGCCCTCAAATGTGTCGGTGGCCAGATGTACGGGCGCCTCATCTTCCGCAATGACGACGAGAAAAAGCGGGCCGCGCGCGTCGGCATCACCGATTTCGACCGGATTTATTCGCTGAACGAACTTGCGTCCGGTGACACGGTGTTCTGCGCCACGGGCGTCACCAATGGCAGCATGCTGAAAGGCGTCCTCACCAAGGGTGGCCGCGTGCAGACGCACACGCTCGTGATGACCTCCGCTGACGGCATGGTCCGGCACGTCCGGTCCGACCGCAAGGCCTGAGAACTGTGCGGGCAGGTCACAGCCGCCCGGATTTGGGCTAGAATGGATTTCCCGATTCTCTGACAGGAAGCCCATCCCGATATGGCAGAAGGCGCACGCCAGACAAGCTCCCGCCTTTTTGGGGTGGACCAGTCCGCCACAGGGCGGTTCTGGACGCTGGCGGAGGCTGACGAGGCCCTTGTGCGCCGTCTCGCCCCCAGTGTGGGCGGCTCCGACCTGCTGGCGCGTCTCCTCGCCACGCGAGACGTCGATCCGGCCAGTGCGGCGAGCTACCTGGCGCCCACTTTGCGCGATTATTTCCCCGATCCGTCCAGCTTTGCCGACATGGACAAGGCGGCCGGGATCGTCCTCGACGCCATTCTTGACCGGAAACAGGTCACCGTCTTTGCCGACTATGATGTCGACGGCGGCACGTCCTCGGCCATCCTCGCCCGCTATTTCCGTGCATGGGGGCTCGACCTCGGCCTGTACGTGCCTGACAGGCTCGAGGAGGGCTATGGCCCGTCTCCGGCGGCCTTCCGCCACCTCAAGGACACAGGCTCCGATCTCGTCATCACGGTCGACTGCGGGGCGGCCGCAATCGCCGCGCTGAACGAGGCGGAATCCATCGGCCTGCCGATTGTCGTGATCGACCACCACCTGATGTCCGGCGAACACCCGCCATCGGCAGCGCTGGTCAATCCGAACCGCCCCGATGACACGTCCGGCTGCGGCCACCTCGCGGCGGCAGGCGTCGTTTTTGTCTTCGTGGCGGCGCTGAACCGTCTGGCGCGCGAGCGTGGCATCGCGCCGGATGGCGGCCTGCCGGATATCATGCCCTTCCTGGACCTCTGCGCCCTTGGCACGCTGTGCGACATGGCCCCGCTGCATGGTGTGAACCGCGCCTTCGTGCGGCAAGGCCTCACCATCATGGCCCGCGACCAGAATCCCGGCCTGCGCGCCCTCGCTGACGTGGCCGGCATCGGCAAGACCGAGACCGTCTATCACGCCACCTTCATGCTGGGGCCGCGCCTGAATGCCGGGGGCCGGGTCGGCGATCCGTGGATCGCAGCGAAGCTCCTCGCGACGGACGACCGGCAGGAGGCCATCGAACTGGCCGAACGCCTCCATGCGCTCAATGACGAACGCAAGGCCGTCGAGAGCGCCATTCTCGACCAGGCCATGGCGCAGGCCGAGCAGGCGCTTGCCCGCAACCCGGATCGCGGCATCCTCGTCGCCAGCGGCGAGGGCTGGCATCCCGGCGTCATCGGCATCGTCGCAGGCCGCCTGAAGGACCGCTACCACCTGCCCAGCATCGTGATCGGATGGGGGGAGGGGCTGGGCCCCGTCGCCAAGGGGTCGGGCCGCTCCGTCACCGGCGTGAATATCGGCGAGGCCATCACCACGGCGGCGCGCGAGGGCATCATCCTCTCCGGAGGGGGCCATGCCATGGCGGGCGGCCTCAGCCTCGAACCGTCGCAGGTCGCCGCCTTCGACGACTGGATGGTGGCGCATATGGCGCAGTTCTCGGCCGAGCGGACTGCAGCCCTCGAACTGAAGATTGACGCGGTGCTGGCGCCCGGCGCCGCGAGCCCGGCGCTGGTCGATCAGATCGCGCAGATCGGACCCTTTGGCATCGGTTCGCCGGAACCCGTCTTTGCGCTCCAGTCAGTGCACGTCACTGGCGTGCGCCAGGTCGGTGCCAACCATGTTCGCTTCATTGCAGAAGATGCTGGCGGACGCCTCGAATGCATCGCCTGGCGGGCGGCCGATACCCCGCTCGGGCACGTCCTGACCAATGGTGCCCGCGTGCATCTGACCGGAAAACTCAAGGCCGACGAGTGGAACGGACGCCGCCGTGTCCAGCTCGACGTGGCAGATGCTGTCGCGGGCTGAACATTCTGCAGATATGGGGCGAAACCGGGTTGCCCTCACCTGAAACAGCCGCTATATCGCCTCTTCTTCGAACCGGTGCGGTCCCTTCGTCTATCGGTTAGGACGTCAGGTTTTCAACCTGAAAAGAGGGGTTCGACTCCCCTAGGGACTGCCACCCGGTTTTTAGAGCGCTGTTTCTAAATATCTTTTTTCCTCTTTTCGCCCACTTTTCTGCCCGGTGGGCATTCGTGGGACGGTTTGTTCCCCGAATGCGCCCTCCAGCGCGGCCTTGGAGAGAGCTTTCCGGCATTGGGGCGGACTGTATAGTGCTGTACCCCTGCCGGTGTCTGGTGGCCGGTCACTGTCATACTGGGCCTGGTTTTATGACCCGCAATGCCGGTTGTGATTTTCTTTTCTATCACAACGACGATAATTTCATGATTCGATCATGCCTAACTCGGCCGCAAGTCCTCTGATGCCTCGCAAGTGGAAAACGCGTCCGGTTCGAAGAAATCAGCATCATAGCGGACGCCATCGAAAATCTTGATTACGTGCTTGTCGTCATATCGCACTGTATAGTCCCACACGGCCTCTCCCTCGGACGTCACTTCCAGCAAACGGCCTTCCTGCTCAATCGTGATCAGCATATTGCCATTGGGCAAGTGTTGATGCATGCCGCAGCAATTAGAGTAGAAATACTGGTCTTCGGACTTGGGGTAGAGGATTTCTGTCGCGCGCGTCACCGGGTCGATGGCCATAATATTGCTCCCTCCGTGATCGGCGTTCTCCCGATTGTTGTTGAACACCGAGATTCGGCCATCCGGCATGATGTCTGGATCATGCTGGCGGATCCACGGACCGGCTTGCCACCAATGGACGTCCAGGGTGTCGGGATCAAATATGATGACGAGATTTATATTGCGCGCACTAACCATCAAATCACCCGCCTGCGCCAGAGGAATTCCCGCGGCCGCCTGGGCTGTCAGCATCTCGATATCGTTCGTGTGGAAACTGTCATCCGAATCGAATCCGCCATTCTGGAAGACCGGAGTTTGTCCGTTTGCTCCAATGACTGAATGTAGATTGTTCTTCAGGAGCACGTCCCACAAGCTGATTTTCTGAAGAATAACACCATCTGCCGAAAACTTGACAAACAAGTCCTCGCGCAGGGGATCGCCATTCGTGCGCCACTCGGCCGGTGGCTTTTCATGGTCTGCAAAGCCCAGCCCCCAGAATGTGCCGTCCTTGTTTGAATTCAACATATGGTGCGTGGCCGTTGGCAACGTCCATTCGTGATTGCCGCACGCATCCAGTTTCATGAACATCGCGCCGGCATTCAAAGTCATGGACCCATCCGGTTCCGCGACGATGCCAGTAATCTGATAGCTCCACTCATCAAGCGGGACATCGACATAGTCGATTTCCTTAGCATACCGTTTGACGAGTTCAAAAGGCACTGGCCATTGATGGACGGTCTCACCTTCCATATCCAGCATTCGCACCGCAACCTGATCGTCAAACAATCCTGACACGAGGGTATAACCGGGGTGCGTCAGGTCTGAGCGATTCAAAGTCAATCCGCTCTTTCCGTTGGTGTTTTCACTCAGGAACCTGGTAGGCAGGACACCGGCGTCTGAACGCCAGTTGTCCTTGAGGTCAACGAGTGCGGCCTTGGCCGCGACGACGACTGGATAGGGGAATACCTTGTAGTGCGCGCTTGCCATGCCAGCAGCAAACACCGCGAAAGCCACAGCCGTTCCGAAGAGGACCCGGTCCATGATCCCCTCGTCGGAATCTGCATCTTTCTTCATCATACGCATCGCGTCCTTCAACTTGTTCATCATCAGCTGGTTTCTCGCTCGGTGAAGTTTGATCCAGGTCCATCTCCTGGCCGCGACGCTATGCATCGTGTTCGGAGTAATTGGTATACAGCCTCAATTTCAATGTGGAGGCCCTCTTCAGACCCTTCTGGAAATGTATGTCTGGCGAGGGTCGGACGAAGACGTTGGGCAGCTATCTGCAATTTGTCTGAAAATGGGACGCAAATTGCAGTCGCCAAAGATTCGATATGCTTCAGTCCATCGCGGCAGGCGGCCTCATAGTCAAAGAGGATGAGATTTTCGTCCGACACCAATGGTGTGTAGGCAGCAAGCCAATATTTCATCCAGAACGTGGCGTTATCGGCTTCCGCGATGTCAATAGTGTCCAACCATCCGCCGAAATTGATCGGCTTGAACCCGGCGCCAAATTCGAAATGTCCGATCCCGCTCATGTATGTCAGGCTGAACTTATCCTTGACGTGCATCGACTTGAAACGCTCGTGCTGACGCATCAGGGATGCAATCTGGTCTTGTGGTCGACGGATTGGAACGACAATCTTGCAATTGGGATACATGGCATGCAGCAAAGGCAACCGCGCGATATTCGCATTGTTCTTTGATACATACCGTGCAGCTGGCGACCCCGCTTCTCCCCGCAGGGCACGTATTTGGCCCATATGGCTGGCGAAGAATTCCTCGAATTCTTCGTGCCGGTCGGATGCGATCCATGGCGTGATACTGTCGCGGGAATATTTTCCTTTCCAGAATGTCGTCCAGATAATTTCTTCAAACGCTTCCGGACTGTCAAAGCTGACCTGCATACCATCAGCGTGCGCCCGTTCGCGCACCTCTGCCTCTGCACGAAAGCCTGATGACAGTTTGTCCCATAGCATGGGACACAAGACAAACGGCATATCGCGATAGGTATGGCTGGCCAGATCCGGGGATTCCGAGAGGATTTCCAGCAAAACCGTCGTACCTGCCCGTGGCAGGGACGTGATGAAAACCGGTGAGTCGTCAAACTTCGGCAAGCGGTCGGCAAACATGGAATTCGCCATATCTGCCAGTGCAAGCTGAGGTGTGCGGAGCTTGAATGCAATGCGGTGCATCATCCGGTCCGTAGGTGAATAGGAATCAGCCATTTTCATCGCATCAGCCAATAGCCGCCCAGCGTTGCCGCCGTGGCACCCAACAGAAACCGCCAGTCTACCGACGCTGCGATCAAGCGTTCCGTGTCGTAAAAGCCAATCAGTACACCAAGCAGAGCTACGCCGATGGAGAGGCCGAGCGCCACAACGCTGGAAAGAGTGATCAATCCAAAAAATCGCAGCATTTTCAGACTGATGGCCTGTATCAACCTTTCTTTTTCATCATCGCCTAATGTCGTTGAAGCCATTGTCGTGATGGCATGGCTTCCTGTCTTGGTCGCATCGCCTACCAAACGCTCTATGCGCAACAGCTTGATCAGGATCACAAAGGCTAGGATCGCGGCGGTTAAGAAAAGATACGTCATGCTATCCTTGCCAGTAGTCGTTCCGACTGCACTATTCAGTGGTGCTATCGTCTTTCACCACTGGCGTTGCCGCAGCGCTGTCTGATTTCATGGCCTTTCTGCTCCGGAGCATGCGCTTTACCGGGTACCAGATGAACCCGACGATCATCAGCGCGATCGTGCCAATCAGCACGAGAAAGCTTCCAATTGCTGTAAGACCCGCTCCCGGCCCGACATAAGCCGCAGCGGGTAGCGCAAGCACTGAAGTCACCGCCAGAACCGCAAAAAGATGGAGTGCCCGTCGTCCCATAACTGTCTGTCCTTTTGTCATGCTCACCTCGTCCTGTAGATCCAACCTGCTTCTGCAAGCAGGGTTGAGCCTCGGGTCTTGCATATTTCGAACCAACATAAACAAGCTCTGATTGTTTTAGCTTCGAAACAAGCGAAAACTCACCTTAAGTATCAAATTGTTATGTCGCTTTCTTATAAAGCTCGGGCGGTTCCATCATGGGCGTGGACATCGTCCGTCCTCCTATGGTCCGGTTGGAGGTCGCAACTCAAACCTGTCCTGCCAAGGAAATAACGAATACTAATCGCACGGAGCGCATCAGTTCATGTGTTCCGCCTGGCTGTCCGCATGGTCAGTTCTCCGGCCCTTTCCTGCTCCAGGATGCGCCGATTGCATCCACGCCCATGCCGTGGCCAGGATCGTATCCAGGTCGCTCTGGCGGGGCGTCCAGCCAAGCTCGGTCGCGGCGAGGGCCGGGTCGGCATAGAGAATTGGGGGATCGCCCGCCCTGCATGGGACCATTTCGATGTAAATTTTCTGACCGGTAACCCGCTCGGCCGCCATACAGATATCCATGACACTGGTGCCGATGCCTGCACCGAGATTGAAGGCCTTGAAATGTCCTGAGGCGCAAATATCGAGCGCTTTCACGTGCGCATCAGCCAGGTCGGTAACATGGACATAGTCGCGAACTGCCGTTCCATCGGCTGTGGGATAGTCGTTGCCAAATATTTTTACGTTGGGGAGCAGGCCCGCAGCCGCCTGGAGGACCAAGGGGATGAGGTGTGTTTCCGGTGTGTGATCCTCGCCGATCTCCCCCGCAGTATCCGCCCCGGCAGCATTGAAGTATCGTAAGGCAATGGCGCCAAACCCGAACGCGCTGCAATAGTCCCGCAGCATGGTTTCCATCACGAGCTTCGTCCGGCCATAGGGGTTCACCGGGACTTGAGGTGTTGTCTCGGAAATCGGCATTTCGGCCGGCGTGCCGTAGGTTGCGCAGGTGGAGGACACGACAATCCGGGTAACGTCTGCCAGGCGCATGGCATCAAGCAGGTTCTGCGTGCCGGCAATATTGGTGCGGTAATAGAGATCCGGTCGGTGAACCGACTCACCGACATAGGCGAGGGCCGCAAAGTGAAGCACGCCATCCGGACGTGTATCCTCGATGGCGCGTTTGATGCACTCCCGGTCGAGCAGGTCTCCTACCACCAGGTCGCCCCACTTTACGGCCTCCCGGTGGCCCGTGCTCAGATTGTCGAAGACAACCACCTCATGCCCTGCTCCAGCAAGCGCCTTGCAGGCGTGTGCGCCGACATACCCCGCGCCTCCTGTTACAAAATATCTCATCGATTTCTTTCAGATACGGATTGATCTAACTTTGTCTTTTGATGCCGGGTTGCCTGGTGCTACAACAGAAAGGGTAACCTGGTCTCACGAACGGAATTTTCCTTGCGTCACGTTGATGACAGCTCGGCTGGCGTCGTTACTCTTGGGTCTGATGGCAACGGGGTCGCGTCCACCATCCGGCTGAAGGCGCCGCTCCCCCGGGCGAGCAATTCACGCGGTGATCCTTCCTCGACGACGCGGCCTTTTTCGATGCAGATAATGTGATCGACCGAAAGAATCGATGTCAGTCGATGGGTCACGGTCACGATTGTCCGCCCCTCGAAGCAGGACATGAGATTATCCCGCACGGTCTGCTCGAGGCTGACATCGAGTGCACTTGTTGCTTCGTCCAGCACGAAGATTTCAGGGTCTCTCAAAATGGCGCGGGCGAGGCCCAGGCGTTGCCGCTCGCCACCGGAAAAGTTGGCGCCCTGCGGACCAATCCAGTTGTCCATCCCATAGGGCAGGGCCTCGATCACATCGAGGACACCGGCCAGCTTTGCTGCCTCGCGGAGCGCCTTGTCATCAGCTTCCGCCTTTGCAACACAGATATTGGCGCGGACAGTGCTGTCCATGAGTTCGACATCCTGTCCAGCCAGCGCGAGCTTGCGAAGCCAGTCCTTGCGCTTGATGTCATTCAGGGGCGTGCCATCGACGAGGATCTCGCCTTCATTGGGTTCGTCGAGTCTCTGGAGCAAGCGTACAATCGTGCTCTTGCCCGATCCGCTTGGGCCGACCAGCGCGGTCGTCCGGCCCGCCGGGATCTTGAAACTCACGCCGTGAAGTGTATCGGCGTCCTCTTCATTATAGCGGAAGCAGACATTGTTGAATGTGATCTCCTGCTTGAGATGGGAAAACGGCTTCGAGCCTTGCCGCGGATAGCGTTTATCGGTCCGGCGCAGTACTTCGACGACGGCAATGAGTTGTGCTTCCATTTGCGCCATCGCAATGACGGACCCCTGGATATCGCGCAATGGACCTTGCATGCGATAGAGAAGGGCGACACAGGCAAGTGTGGAAGCAAAGGGAACAGAGGTGAGGCTAGCCAGACCGGCGATGCTGGCCAGCAGCAGCAGGTAGCCAAGCTCGGTCACGGGCGGCAGGACAGCGTAGAGGCGCTCTGTCGTGACAGCCAGGCGCTTGGCCTTTTCTGACGTATCCGCAAACGTTTTCTGGTGTTCCTGCTCCTGGCCGAATGCGCGGATCGCTCGCATGCCCTGCAGCGTGTAAAGCGTGCGCGCGGCAAGCTCCTGGTTGATCTCTGCTGTCCGGCGGCCGAGCCGGCGCACTGGAATGGCGAGCAGGTTGACGAATGCCAGCAATGCGGCGGCACCGATAATGGCAAGAATCGTCAGCTGCCAGGATAGGGAAAAGAGAAAAGCCATCATCACGAACACGGCGATGGCGCTCACCACAACATGGCTGATCATGCGGTAGGCGCTGGAGACAGTCCAGGAGTCGATGGCCAGGACCTTCAGCATTTCCCCTTCTTCGCGGTTGCGAATGTAATTATACTCCACATCGAGATATTGCTGGTGCAGGCGGTCGCGGACGTCCTGGCTGATCCCGTTCTGGACTGAGGCCGAGATGAATGCATACAGTGTCGAAAATGCCAGTTTCGTCAGAATGAGTCCGAGTACCATCAGTGCAAGGTATGTCGCATTGGGGATATACGCCGTCACGACTTCGAAGAACTTGCCCAGTGGCCCCCCGGCTTCGGCCGCGTCAGCCGAACGCCCCATCACGGTGTAAAGGAACAGCACGATCAGGGAAATTCCAAGGCTGTCGGCGAAGGACGATACAATCCCCAACACCACGATGACAGGGAAGGCCCAGGCATGACGGGATGTCAGGTGAACCAGTTCCATCACTTGTTGGCGCGAGAGTCGTTTCGGTGCGTCTTTGCCGGTTGAAGTACTCATTTGAATGCCTCTACGGGACTGGCACCACCGACAACGAACCGGCCTTCTGGAGAAACCGTTTTCACATATCGTGGGCTCGACATGAGCTTTCTTGCCGTTTTAGTGACAAAGCCTGGCAGGACATTCGAAATCGCAAAACGCGAGTCACATTTGGCAATGTGAATCACGAGTGACGCAGCAGAGAAGAGCTTGCCGGCCCGTACGGCCTTCCAGAACAGCCATTCGGAAATCCAGACTTCGCCCTTGATGGTCTGTGTCGCGAAGCACGGATAGGCAAGGCGCATCTCCTCCGCGACGATCTGAAATGATCGCAGCATTTGGAAGACATCGGAAGACATGGCTTGCGGCATACGACGATAACCCGTGAGATAATCGCGGATGACTCTGAATTCGTATTTTTTTGAAATGCGGAAATACAGCAACAGGTCTTCGCAACCCTGCGCCTTCCTGTCTTTCAGGCTGGTGTCATATCCGCCAGCTTCCAGAATCGCGGACTTTCGCATCAGAGGGGAACTGGCATTGCCGATAAAGTTTCCTGAGCAAAGGCGATGCATGACATAGCCCTCATCCTGCGGGGTGACGCTCAAGTCGATGACACAGCTATCCTGATTGATGACGGCAAACCAGGTATAGACCAGCGCCACATGGCTGCCGCCATACTTCAGCGCCATGACCTGGCTTCGAATCTTCTCGGGTGCCCAAAGGTCATCGGAGTCTATCGGGGCGATCAGTTCACCCCTGGCCCTGGCTATCCCGTTATTCCGCGCAGCGGCAACGCCGGCATTGGCCTGGGTGATGAGGCGTACCCGCGCGTCTTGCGCAGCATGTTCAAGCACGACCTGTGCAGTCTGGTCAGTTGAGCCATCGTCGATGACCAGTATCTCCAGGTTGGCATATGTCTGGCTACGGACGCTGGTGAGCGTTTCGTCAATCGTCGCTTCTGCGTTGAATGCCGGAATGATGACGCTCACCAGATCGTCTTCGGCATTGAGGCTTGGATCAGTGGCGGCAGCGCTAGCCACGTCCGGAGCAGGCAGGGACAGCATCCGGGCAAATTCGGTCATCGGCCAGTGCCCGTCAACTTCGACGCGCGGCATGATGTAGGGATTGGACGATATGTCAGCAGGCCCCCACTCGCAGGAGACGCCAAAGCGATATCCGGCAGCTTCCAGCATGCGGTTGTATCTTTCGCCGATAGACCCATACGGCGCCGCGATGGATACGACGGGCACACCGAGATGCTTTTCAAGTGCCGCCCGGGAATTCACGGTTTCGTGCAGGAGGGCAATGCTTGAAAGATTGGATGCAGGTGTGTGCGTCTGAAGATGGCTGCCGAAGACAACCCCCTCCTTGTGCAGGGCTTCGATCGTGTCCCAGTTCATGAGGGGGGCATTGCCCTGAAGCGAGATATCCCAATCTGAAGTCTGGCCGACCTTGTCGGTAACGACGAAGACTTCTGCTGTAAAACCATAGGCTTTGAGAAGTGGCCAGGCCGTGTCGGCGAAATCCTGGTAAGCATCATCAAACGTAAAATGAATCGGGCGGCCGGGGAGGGGGAGTCCTGCTTCGCGATGCTTGAGGATTTCCCGTGACGTCACGCTGTAGAAACCGTTCTCGCGCAACATGCGCAACTGTTGTTCGAACATGTCAGGATCGACACGCCACGTACGAAGCGCCTCCGGTCCTTCGTCCGCGATCCGGTGATAGGCAAGGATGGGAACCCGCCGTGTGGAGAGTGTCTGCATGAGTTCGTTGCAGAGCGCAGTTCGCTCAGCCACGGACGCCGTTGGCAAGCCAGTGAGGGGAGCCGCGACCGTGGCTGGCCTGGCATTCAATACCTGTTCGATCATGGCAAAGTGACCGCCTTTCGAAGAACGGCCGGCGCAGCGATCGATGGCATCGTACAAGGTCCGGCGTAACGTTTTGCGAAAGCCCAGTCCCTGAGACGAGTGTTGACGCAGCCGATCAATGGCATTGGCGAAAATGCGCTTGGTGAAAAGGAACCCCGCGGTCCCGGCGACCAGCGGGCTCATCCACTGCTTTGAATGACGCAGATAGGCTGAGAGGCCAAGCCCCTCAGCGGCCAGTCTGCGCACGTCCCCGGCGGACAAGTCTCCCAGAAGGCCCAGCTCGATGAGCCCTATCTTTTCGCCATTATCCGTCAACTCCAAAAGGAGGAGGTCGATCTGAGGCGGCTTGGTCACAGGACGAAGCCGATGAATATCCATTGACAGTTTCGTTACCAAAGACAATTCAGCCGATGAACCGACCGCGTGATGTTTCAGCAATTCGCACTCTACAGCGTAGATGAGCCCGCGTTCGGGCAACGCCTTGGAACTGTGGGCCGCAAGTGCATGGATCAGTTTGTGCGTGTTGTCTGAAAACTCTGGCCAGTGCGCGACAAGGTTCTCGACCCGGGTGCGCGCTCCGATTGCCAGGCCTTCGATAATTGTTTCAGCCAGCGCCGGATCATAGCCGCCATAGTCGACCGCATGCAATTGCTTGAGCAGGCGCGAACCGTCGCGCCCTGCACCGATATCCGCTGCGGCATTCCAGACCACGAAATAAGTAGACTGCATTTTCAGGTTCTTGACCGGCAAGCCTTCGGCATATTCATCCAGCACTACAGACAGGCGTGGATCGCGTCTGTGATTGTTCGCGATGACTGTCAGGCCGTCTGTCACCATCTGGACGTGATCGCGCGATAGGCTGATGTCTCCCATGCGGTAATGGGCAAGCGTTCCCGGAGCACGCTTGATCCGGTTCGTCATGCGCAGAATGCGAACCCATAGATCCCAGTCTTCGCAAACCGTGAGGCACGTGTCGAAACCACCAGCCGCAGCGACAATCGCGCGGCGCACGACAACGCCATGAATGCAGACATGACAGCTGCGTGCCATGGCAAGAAAGCCATCCCTCTCGAGATTTTCAGTGCGAAATTCATAGGCCGTGGACCCGTCGGGCGCGACGCGCCGATAGTCGCAATACACGAAGTCGATGTCGTCACCGGCGGCCGCCATCATGTCCCGAACAAACTCCTCCGAGACCCAGTCGTCGGCGTCCAGGAAGCATACCCATTCGGTGTCGGCCAGCTCGAATCCCAGGTTGCGTGCACGACAGACCCCGCCATTTTCCTGGCGGCGAAAGGAGAGCCGATCATCATGCTGGACAAGTTGCGCAATGACCTCGCTGGTATTGTCGGTCGAACCATCATCGACCACGATCGCCTTCCAGTTGGACTGCGTCTGCGCCTGCAAGGACGCGATGGTTTCAGCCAGCGTCATGGCCGCGTTGTAGGCGGGTATGATGAATGTGAGGGCGGCTGGTTTCAGGCTCATGGAGTTTTTTCCGAAGTACGGGGGGTGCGCAGGTAGAAGAGGATGCCTGATACAAGTCCAGTCAGTTCTTCCCAGGTAAATAGATCGACATCGCGGCGTCCATGCCTGAGGCGGCGCAGGCTGCGAAGCGCATAACTGACCGGCAGTACGACGATCAGGCGGTACAGGATTCCAAATGCGGGGGCCCGCTCGTGCTGGACAAGCAGCGCGGCAGCGTGGCCGCGCATATAGGCTTTTATCTGGGAACGGAGACCTTCCATTTCCCGGCGGTGATAGTGGAACGCGACAGCGCCTGGCTCATACCGGCAAATTCCGCCGACGGACAGCACGCGATGCCAATACTCGGAATCGCCTGAGCATCCGGCAGCGCCAACATCCAGGCGTTCGTCGAACAGGCCCGCGCGTGAAAATGTCTCTCTGCGGAAGGCCATGCTGGCTCCTGCACCGATGTCCCAGACCCGGGCCGCATCCAGTTTTCGGACTTTCAGGAATGCCGGTTCGAAATCAATCCGCTCGAAGCCGCGGCCGAAACCCCAGTATCGCTCAAAATGCCACTGCGCCGGTGTTGCGAGTTCTGCGGGAAGGACCAGTCCGGTGACCGCGAGAATATCCGGCGCATCGAAAGCCTGGACGATCTGTTGCAGCCAGGCTGGATGAAGGATTACGTCATCATCCGTATAAGCAATGATATCACCCGTGCTCATTCTGGCGCCCGTATTGCGGGCGATATCCAGTCCGCCTCGCGGCTCGCGCACATAGCGGACATCTGCCGCCTCGCAGACCCGTCGTGTTTCATCGGTTCGAGAGGCATTGTCGACCACCAGAACTTCATCCGGGCGGCGGACGTGATCTGATAATGAAGCAAGGCAGCGGGCGAGTTCTGCCGGACGATCGCGTGTGCAGATGACAAGGCTGACCGAGCGGTCGCCTGCGTCCGCCTTGCTGACGGGCCCGATGGCTGCACGCTCAGGAGGCAAGACAGGTTGCGCAGCCCCGGTGAAATCCGGACCTTCCATGAACTGGGCGATCGGGCGCTCGCCCTCCCATACGACGGTCAGCCGGTTCTGATCGCAGGTCCGCTGCTGCGCGATGAAATGATCGCGTGTCACATGAGCAACTCCGGGCGATTTCAGATTCTGGGCCCAAACCATCGTCTACAGTCTTCCGCGCGTCTCAGCGTCCTCTGGAGCAGGAGCTTGAATGTGGAGGGAATGTTGGTGATCGCGCTTCGGACAATCGGCATTGAGCGAACGGAAATGCTGCCCCTGAAACGCTCTGGCTGAGGGGTGCATGGTCGGCGAGATTTTCAGATCCCATCCGGTCCGCTGAAAGGCTGGGACCAACTCGGACTCGACGAGAATTCGCGCTGTAATCCCGGGATAGCGCATGATCATTTTGAACAGCATTCCAAGCGATTCCAGATAGCGTCCGTTGGTGATGGATTTCCGGCGAAGCCAGTTCAGGAACCAGGATTGGTTCCATTGAAATTCTCGCTTAAGATGTGGAAATTGTTCAAGGAATTCGCCGATCACGATGTCCTGAGACCTGATCATGCGAAATGCCCCACTCGACATGTTGCTGGGCGTCTGACGATATCCGACACAGTAGTCACTGACATAGTCAAAATCATAATCGGCGGAAAGCTGGAGATAGAGCTTGAAGTCCTCGCAACCTTCGGCATTTCGGACGCGCAAGGAGGCGTCATACCCGCCGGCCGCAAGAACAGCGTCGCGGCGCATCAAGGTACTGCTTCCATTACCGATCAGATTGGCGCGGCACATGTCGATCAGAACGCGACCGCGGTGAAGCGGCGTGATCGGCAATTCAAGGATAAGGCTGTCGCTGTCGATGGAGGCGGAACGGCAATACACGAGGCCGACATTTGGCCCGGCTCGTTTCCAGGCTTCGACTTGAAGTTCAAGTTTGTTGCTTGACCAGAGATCATCTGCGTCGCAGGGCGCAATCAATCGTCCTCTGGCAAGCTCGATACCGAGATTGCGGGCGCTCGCCACGCCGCCATTGCTTTTCGTTATAAGGTGGAATCGGGCGTCGGATTCGACGAAACGATTGACAAGGTCGGGCGTGCTGTCCGTCGATCCGTCATCGACTACCAGCACTTCAATATCGGAATATGTCTGTGCAGCGATGCACGAGAGGGTTTCGGTAATCCATTTCTCCGCGTTGAACGCGGGAACGATCACAGAAACAAGCTCATCTTGATCCAGCGCGATCCCTTCAGATCGGTCGCACGACATGGATTCGTCCGCCACTCCGGACGTCAAATTCAACCGCTGATTATGCTTTCGCCTGCCCACACCATTCTTCCCCCTTTTAATCTCCTGTTTTGCAAGCAATTCGCGGTTCGATCAAAATGTTAGCAATAACTATGCCAATAAAAGCTCAAAGAAACGCAAATAAAGCAGCACAAATCTGAAGAGATGCTTTCGGCTAGGATTCCCCTCCATTACCTCAGGCCGCTCGGTAGACAGGCGGCCGATCATAGGGCTGGCGTTTTGCTCGAACCCGACTTCCGAACGCGGTGGGACTTGGCCTGACGCATTTTCGGGATGGCAATCCATGATTGAATTGTCCCTTGGTGTATGTCCGGCCTCAGGGTGCGCAGGAAGAGGTTGTCTGCGTCAGCCCGCACGACGTGCGTGACATACCGATTCCTCTGATTTACCCGTACTGACAGGACAGGTTCGGTCTGCTGAGAACTTCCTGGGCATTTGTCGCGTAATCACTGGATCACTACGTGCAAGCTGAACTTCTTGGCTTTTGTTGTGAAGATCGCGTGACAAGCGCGCCTTCACATTTTAGGTTACCTCCTTGGGGAATTTGGGTTGATGACGAGAGCTGTGGCAAAATCCGAATCAGACATGCCGGGCGCTGAGCCCGTGGTGCGCGTCATCGGCCGCGTGAAGTGGTTCGATAGCGCCAAGGGCTATGGGTTCATCGTGGCGGAATCCACGTCGGACGCATCCCTCACAGGTGATGTCATGCTGCACATCTCCTGCCTGCGCGACTATGGCGAAACCTATGCCGATGAAGACGCGCGCATCATCTGCGATGCCGTCCATCGCGGACGAGGCTGGCAGACCGCCCACATCATCGAAATGGAACGCCCCCGTGCCGTGGTTGCCCGCGAAAAGGGCGTGGAGTTCGACTACACGACCGTGACGCTCAAATGGTTCAATCGCACGCGCGGCTACGGCTTCGTGCATCGCGACGGCCTTGATGTGGATATTTTCGTGCATGCGGTCCACCTGAAAAAGGCGGGCTATGAGGATGTCGAGCCCGGCACACGGCTGGACGTTGTCATCGAGAATGGCGGCAAGGGCGAACACGTCACCCTGGTCAAACCGCGCTAGGCCCATTTTCTGCAGCCAAGATCGCTTGCTCAGCCCAGAATGCGCGGCTAAACCAACGCCCATGACCCGTTTGATCGCCAGCCTTTTCGCCGCCGCGTTTTTCCTTGCTCAGGGCGCTTTCGCCCAGCTGGAAACCGGACCGCTTGAAATCGACACGGGCGATTCAGTCCACAAGTTCACTGTCGAACTGGCCAATGATGCTGAAGAGATCCGCACAGGCCTGATGGACCGCGAATCCATGGCGCCGAATGCCGGCATGCTGTTCGATTTCGGCCAGCCGCGCGAAGCCAGCATGTGGATGAAGAACACGCTGATCCCGCTCGACATGCTGTTCATCGCGCCCGATGGCAAAGTCCTGGCGATCGCACGCAACGCCGTTCCGGGCTCTCTGCGCACCATAGGCCCCGGCGTGCCGGTCAAGGCTGTGCTTGAACTGAATGGCGGCCGCAGCGAAGCATTGGGAATAGAGCCTGGCGATATGGTCCGGCATGAGGTGCTTGGAAACCTTGGCGGATGATCCGCGCCGCGTCATGAATCCGCCGCCCCCGGGCTTCGCGCCAACGCCTTCGCGCGGCAAGTTCACCCTGCACAATGGCCCCACCTACCGCGCGACCGCCGAAGGCGACATTCGCACGGGCATGTGGGTGCTCGACCGTCACTGCAACGGGATGGGCTTCCTGCATGGCGGCATGATCTCGGCCTTTGCCGACAGCGCCCTTGCCTGGGCGGTCTGGAGCGCAACGGGCCGCATGTCCGTTACCATCAAGCTGACACTCGAATTCATGGACATCGTGCCAGAGGGTACATGGCTCGAGGCGCATCCCGAAGTGACAGCCGTGGACGGGGAAATCGTCCATGTGCGGGCAAGGCTGATCAAGCCGGGCGGGCACCTGGCGGCCCGCGCCGATGCCGTTTTCCGATCGCTGCGGCGGCGCACCACATGAGGCAGGTTGGCGCGCGACAAGGCTGACCGCGCAATCTTGGACGAGTCGTGCTAGCCTGACGCCATAACGTCCAAGAGGCACGGTACCGATGGAATTTGACGCATTACTGCTCTCGCGAATCCAGTTCGCATTTGTCATCGCCTTCCACATCATGTTTCCGGCTTTCACGATTGGCCTCGCGGCCTTTCTCGCCGTGTGCGAGGGCCTCTGGCTGAAGACGGGCAATGAGGTCTTCAAGCGGCTCTATCTCCACTGGGTCAAGATATTCGCGCTCGCCTTCGCCATGGGCGTCGTGTCCGGCGTCGTGATGAGCTACCAGTTCGGCACCAACTGGAGCGTCTTCTCCGAAATTGCCGGCAGCGTCATCGGCCCGCTTCTCGGATATGAAGTGCTGACGGCCTTCTTCCTTGAAGCGACCTTCCTCGGTGTCATGCTGTTCGGCTGGAACAAGGTCGGCCGCAAGCTCCATTTCGTCGCCACCTGCGCCGTCGCAATCGGCACCACGATTTCCGCCTTCTGGATCCTGTCGGCCAATAGCTGGATGCAGACGCCAGACGGCTTCGCCATCGATCCGGAAACCGGCAATTTCTACGCGACCGACTGGATCAAGGTCATCTTCAACCCCAGCTTCCCGTCGCGCCTGGCCCACATGCTGCTCGCCGCCTATATCACGACCGCGGCTGTCGTCCTTGCGGCAGGGGCATGGCAAGTCATTCGTGGCCGTATCACCACGCCGACGCGCTGGCAGATGCGCATGGCAGCCGGCACGCTGGCCGTTCTGATGCCGATCCAGATCATGGTCGGCCACGAATCCGGTCTCGTCGCGCATGAGCACCAGCCCGCCAAGATCGCCGCCGCCGAAGGATGGTGCGAGAGCGCGCCGGTGCAGGGCACGGTCCTGCTCGCCTGGCCCGCCGACAATGCCTGCGGCCATGCAGGCATCACCATTCCGGGCACCAGCCCGATCCTCTTTCCCGGCACGCCCGAAGGCGAAGACCTGAAAGGACTCGATGCCTTCGACAAGGCCGATACGCCGCCGATCTGGCTCGTCTTCTACAGCTTCCGCATCATGTTCGCTGCCGGCATGGCCATGCTCGGGCTTGGCCTCTGGGGCTGTTTCCTCTGGTGGCGCGGCCGGATTGACGAAAAGGGCCTCTTCCACTGGGCCGCCGTTCCCGGCGGGGCGCTCGGCTTCATTGCCGTGATCACCGGCTGGATCGTCGCCGAAGTCGGCCGCCAGCCCTACACGATCTATGGCCACCTGCGCACGGTCGACAGTGTTTCGCCGGTCTCCACCGCGCAGGTCGCAACCTCGCTGCTCGTCTTCATGGTCACCTATGCGATCATCTTTACCGCCGGCACGATCTACATGGCGCGCATCGCGACACGTGGGTTCGATGATGATCCCATGGGCAAGCCGTCACGGGAGCGCCGCGCCCCCGGTTCGCCGCTTGGTGCGGTGGACGAGCCCGCCGAGACCGGCGAAGACATTGTGGCAGCGGATTAGGAGAGAACAGATGGCACTCGACCTTCCACTGATCTGGGGCTTCGTCCTCGCCATTGGCGTCATGATGTATGTCCTGCTCGACGGCTTCGACCTCGGCGTCGGCATGCTCACATTCCTTGCCCGCTCCGACGAGGAGCGCAACATGATGACCGCGACAATCGAACCGGTCTGGGACGGCAACGAGACATGGCTCATCATTGGCGGCGGCGGCCTTTTCGCGGCCTTTCCGCTCGCCTACGCGATCATCATGCCGGCTTTCTACCTGCCGGTCCTCATCATGCTCGCGGCGCTGATCTTTCGCGGTGTCGCGTTCGAATTCCGGCACAAGGCTGTCCGCCCCAACACGCGCAGGTTCTGGAACGGCGCCTTCCTCGGTGGCTCGGCCACGGCGGCATTCTCGCAGGGCCTGATGCTTGGCGGCATGATCCAGGGGATCAATGTCGAAGGCGGCGCCTTTGCCGGTGGGGCGTTCGACTGGCTGACACCCTTCTCCGTGCTTGTCGGACTTGCCGTCGTGATTGGCTACCTGATGCTCGGGGCATGCTGGCTCGTGCTCAAAACGGAGGATGACCTCTTCCTGCGGGCCCGGAATTGGGCGCGCCTGTCACTCGCCGGGGTGGCGATCAGCTTCCTCGCGGTCAGCCTCGCCACGCTCGCCATCGACCCGTCAGTCGGCGAACGCTGGGGCTTCTCCATGACCCATATCGACTTTGCCAAACTGCTGCCGCTGTCGCCCGCCCCTCTGGCCGGCATGTTCTTCTGTGCCTGGCTGTGGCGCGACCTTTCCATGAATCCCGGCACCGGACGCGCACCTGACTGGCGGCCCTACCTTCTGGCCGCCGGTATCTTCCTGTCCGGTTATGTCGGTATCGGCCTCAGCCTGTATCCCTATATCGTGCCCTTCGAATATACGCTCTGGGAAGCGGCTGCCCGCGACAATGCGCTCGCGTTCATGCTGGTCGGTGCGGCGATCATGCTGCCCATCATCCTGCTGTACACGGCGTTCGTGTACCGCCTGTTCTGGGGCAAGGTGAAACCGGGTGACGGCTACCATGCCTGACCCCGTCTTCCGCCCCGCAGAGCCCTTGCCGGAAGGCCAGCCTGAAGGCCCGCTGATCAAGCGCGTCTTGTGGTTCGTCGGCATTGCGCTCGCCTCCATGCTCGCCGTCGCCGCCGTCGCCTATACGCTCAGGTCGCTGCTGTTCCTCTGAGGTGACAGCCCGCTCTGATCAAGGGCACGCCATCACTTTCGATTGCTATCCTCGTCGTACCAGACCAGTCTCCAGACAGCCTGCCAAGGTGAAGGGGACGAGCAAATGATAAAACGTAACAATGCCTTGGCACTCACGGCACTTTTCCGAGCAAATACTGGCATTCGGCGAGGATTGATCGCGGCGCTTGTCGCCTGGACACTGGTGCCAGGCCTGGCCTCTGCCGAGGCGAAGGCAGTCCCTTGGCCGACGACAGAATTTGTCGTCGTGCTGGAAGATCCTCATCTCAATGATGTGCAGCGCGCTGCGATTGCTGCCATAGGCGTTCTGGACAACCAGACGGGTCTGATGGACGACGCAATGCAGCCGCATATCGACAGGATCGAAGCCTATCTTCACGAGGTGGCGCTCGAATACCAGCGCATGCAATTCAGGGCACCAGCGCTTCCGATTGTCGATGGGCGCTATGAGGTCAATCTCCACCCATTCGACGCTGGATTCGGAGCGCCTGCCCGTGTGATGTGCGCAAATCCCACGTATCTGGAAGTTGATGTCGATGCTGTTATTGAATGGGGAAAATGGGACGACCGCCTGTACGAGCATCTGGCGCATGAACTCTTTCATGCCGTGGTCGCGTCCTATGATCATTGCGATATTGATCTCAACCGGTTTTTCACGGAAGGCGTCGCTCAGGCCCTTGGAGTCGACATGGCCTTCAAGTTGCGTGGACAGGAACCGGCACGCTCAAACGGGGGGCGTTGGGGCGCTAGACGATACGATCTTCCATTGCAACAACCGAAAGACAAGAATGATGCTTACCAGACTGCGTCATTCTGGCGATACTTGGGCGAGCATGTCTCGGCAAAGGCTCAGAATAAGAGTGCGGGCGTTTATGAACTTCCGGCTGACTACTCATATTTGCACACGATTATGCTGGCACCTTTGTCATCGGGCGATGACATAACTGTACTGCGTTGGCTCGACACCGGCCTGAAAAAGGCAATCAATCAGCCGCTGGATCGTGAATACGCGTTCTTCCTGTCGACCTTCGCCGGATATGGTGAGGGTCGTTACACAAGCGCGACAAGGACGGCCGATGAAGTCAAGGCGGTGGCGCAGGATACAATCTTCGACCAGTGCCAAACATTGTCTCTCAATGCACAGCCGGCAGGGGCATCCACGACCCTCAACATACTTCCGCTCGCTGGGGAATGTATCCGGATTGAGGGCGGGGATGTCACCCGGCCCGAACCTCTCACATTGGTCATTCAGATGGTCGCCGATTCCGCGCAGCAGCTAAATCAGATCTGGCTCGGTGTGGCTGGAGATCAGAAGACATCGAAGCGCCTCGCGGCGGCGGGTATGACAGCAACAGGCAAGCACTATGCCCGTTGGCACGTTGACCTGCTGCCGGAGCAGCAGATGACACTGATCGCCACAAATATAAATACCAATCCGTGGAACACGACACCTTTCGTCGGTGAGGTATCCATCTTCTCGACAACCGGACTGGCCGACAGCACGTTCGTTGGGCCGTTGCCATCTGCATCCATGCCGCCCGCGCCAAGCCGCACGGGTGAATCCAGGAACAGGCAGGCCGCGCGAAAGCTGACATTCAACGGCCCGTCAGCCACCCGGGTCGAGATTGATGCGATTGCTCGCAGCATCAACATCTCTTTGCACGCCACGCCTGACATCCTGAATGTTCTGTCCGGCATCAATGCAGAAGGAGGCGAGCTTGAACACCTGATCACCAAGGGCGAGATATTGAATGAAACCCTGGCCGATATGAACAGCGCTTTCTCCAACCTGTCCGCCCTCGAGAAAAGCATGCCGGGAACAACCATCGACATCGACGTTCCTTACTTCGACTACGGTTTCACCGGCATGGTCTCCAGCGCGCTCATCTCAACGAACAATTATGACAGCGGGCAACTTTACGCTGTGGGTCCGAAAGACTCGGTGCCCGGTGGGCAACGCGAATTCAAGCCGTCGGGAACCGTCACGATCATCCAGTATTCGCCGACAATCCTTGAGGGGCGTTTTGTTGCAAACTTCACCGATCCGAATTCCCTGACGCCAGAGCAAATGCAGGAATCCCAGCCGACACTGGATATTGTCGGCACCATCAATGGCTACTTCCGCATTGCTGCTCCCTGGCAGGATGACACCCGTTACGAACCGGACCTGTCCGTGCCGCCAATGGATGATATGCGTTATGAACTCATCGCGCGTATGCCTGCTGGTCAGGAAGATCTTGTCGATGCCGTTCTGGAGGCGGCTGAAGAGGCGAAGAGGACGGGCCGTGACCCGGACATCTCATCGATCGCCGGTTCGCACGGAACGGCCCATGGGAACTGCGATTGCTCATGTTCCGGAATGGCGAAACTGGATGCCATGGGCGAAGCAGTTGAAAAGGCCAGCCGCGCGCCAACGCCAGCAGAACTGTCCATGGCGCACTGCGGCCTGACCTGCATGGCCGAATATCAGCGTTGCGAATAGGGCGCCGTCAGCGCTCTATCGGGTCACGCCACTGGCCGGTACAGGCGCCGCGCACCCGTCCAGTCCGATACTTGCTTCACGGCTTGCGGCAGCAGGTCGGGACGTTCGATATAGTAATGGTCGGCGCCCTTGATCGTCACCATCTGCTTGTCTTCCGATCCCACCGCGTCGAACAGCCTTTGCGCTTGGCTCGGCGTACAGGCGAGGTCAGCCGAATTGCTGATCACCAGGACGGGGCATGTGATGCGCGAGGCGTTGCCGGTTCCGTCCGCCCGGCTCTTGTCATAGCTCCACTGTGACAGCCACGACCGAAGGGTGGTAAACCGGCCAAGCCCCACCGGACCGTCATTGGCAATCTTCGGGTCGCCCAGGTAGCAGGTGCCCGGCGTGCGGTCGGACGGGTCCTGCAACGGGTCCAGCCAGCGCACATCACTCATCGTGCCCTGCACCACAAAACACCGTTCTGCATCCGGATCAGGTCCGGCCTTGATCTCGGCGAGCTGTGCCAGCACGCGGTCCGTGATGCGCCGGTTGCGCGCCACCTGCGCCGCCCGGAACTGCGCCACGAATTCAGGTGTGTACGGAGGCTGGTTGGGGCAGGCGGGGTCATAGATATTCAGCTCCGTGTTCCGCTCGAACGGCCTGTCCTCGTCAAGGATCGACGGGTCCATCCATTCGGTCATCGTGTGCGACCGGCTGACATGCGCCGCCAGCAGCAGGATGGCATCGGCCGGGATCAGCCCTGCGCCGGCAAGGTCTGCCGGGTCGCCCGCAGGTGTCTCGGTAATCGTAGGATTTTCCGCCTGGTCCTGATAGAACAGCGACAGCGATCCGCCGCCAGACCAGCCGCCCAGCACCACTTTCTCATATCCGAACCGCTTCTTCGCATCGGCAATGCACGCGCCGAGGTCCAGAACGCATTTCTCCATGATCAGCGCGGTATCATTCCCGCGATAGCGCGGATTGCAATAGATGACATGATGGCCTGCATGGGCCAGCGACGTCACCAGCGGCAGGAAGCTGCCTCCGCCAATCGGATGGCTGAAGATGATCACCGTATCGGCGTCACGGTCTTCAGGCCGGATACGCATGCACTCAACGAACACCTGCCCCGCCGGGCCGCCATAGGTTTCCTTCAACCGTCCGCTGTCGGCGTGAACAAATCCGTAGGGTTCCCTTGCGATAGCCATCAGCGTGTTTCCTTGCCCTTGTTTTTCATGCAGCGCATACTTGCCGAAAGAACGATCAGGGGAAAGCAGGAAAGGTTCGATGCATGAGTGAACAGTCCCGGCCGCAGCCGAGCGGCATCCATCACATCGCCATCATGGCATCCGACATCAAGAAGCACATTGCCTTCTTCTCGGAGGTCATGAATTTCCCGCTCGTCGCCCTGTTCGACATGCACGGCGTGCCCGGCGGGCTCCACGCCTTTCTCCGCATGAATGATCATAGCTTCTTCTCCATCGTCCAGCTGCCCGATGTCGGCAAGATACCGGTCACGCTCGGCATCACCCATTCCGGCAATGGCGCGCTACCCAGCGCCGCCGGCACGATGCAGCATCTCGCCTTCCGCGCCGATGACCGGGACAGCCTCCTCGCGATGCGAGACCGCATCCGCAGCCACGGAGTCAATGTCATCGGCCCGCTCGATCATGGCTTCTGCCACTCGATCTATTTCGCCGGCCCCGACCAGATGACACTGGAAGTCGCTGCCCCGGCCACAGCGGTCGATCCGAAACAATGGATCGATCCGGCCGTGCTCGAAAAGGCCGGCATCTCGGCGGCAGAAGCTGAGGCCTACAAGGCGCCCGCGCCCTATACAGGGCATGGCAACGAGCCCCAGCCGCCCTATGATCCGGCCAAGCCGCACATGGTCTATCCACCCGAGATGTACCAGGCCATGCTGAAGACACCGGATGACGTCATCGCGAGGTCTGCGAAATTCCCCGGTCCGCCCGTTCCGGCCTAGGCGGGCCGTCCCAGCCAGCGCTCAAGGATCATCGCCGTGTCCTCGCCGACCGTGCGGGGGGCCTGCTTGCGGATTGATCCCGGCGTCGCGGAGAATTTCGGGAACGTGTTCTGCATGGTCACCGGGCCAAGGTCCGGGTCATCCAGCGTCACGACAGACTCGCGCGCCGCATAGTGCGGGTCCGCCAGCATGTCCTCGGCATCGTACACCTTGCCCGACGGCACCGCATGCGCCAGCAGCAGCGCTTCCAGTTCCGCCACCGTCAGGGTGCGCGTCCAGTCGGCAATGATACCGTCCAGCTCCGTCTGGTTTTCGCCGCGCGCCAGGTGCGTCGCATAGAGCGGGTCCTGCGCCAGTTCCGGCCGCTCCATCGCATCGCACAGGCGCTTGAAGATCGGATCCTGGTTGCCGCCGATCAGGAAGTCTCCATCCTTGCACGGATACACATTCGATGGCGCGATCTTCGGCAGGATCGCTCCGGTCCGCTGGCGCTTGTGGCCGGATGTTGAATAGTCCGCGACATAGCTTTCCATCACCTGCAGCACGCTTTCATACAGCGCCACGTCGATGACCTGCCCTTCGCCCGTCTTGTCCCGGTGGTGCAGCGCGGCCAGAATGCCCATGCAGCCATAGGTCGCCGCCAGCGAGTCTCCGATCGAAATTCCCACCCGCGATGGCATCCTGTCCGGTTCGCCGACAATCCCGCGCAGGCCGCCAAAGCCCTCGCCGATCAGGCCAAATCCCGGCCGGCTCGCATAGGGGCCTGTCTGGCCATAACCCGACATGCGCGCCACGATCAGGCCCGGATTGGTCTTGCGCAATTCCGCCGGATCGAGGTGCCACTTCTCCAGCGCGCCGGGCCGGAAATTCTCGATCAGTACATCGGCCTTGCCGATCAGGTCGCGCGCCAGCTGCTGGCCCTCTGCGGTGCGCAGGTCCACCGCCACCGAATATTTGTTGCGGCCAATCACGCGCCACCAGGCTGGCTTGTCGCCCTGTCCCCATTCGCGCATCGGGTCGCCCTTGCCGGGCGGCTCCAGCTTCACCACTTCGGCGCCCATGTCGCCCAGCAGCTGGCCGCAGAACGGCCCCGCGATGAGTTGCCCCATCTCGACGACCTTCAGGCCATGCAGCGGCCCATTCGGTTTTGGCGTGTCAGTCATGCCTGCCTCTACCGCATTCCGCGCGGCGGCGCCAAGCCGGTGATCAGCCTTTCCCGGCCTGTTCTTCCGCGAACGCCTTGATCGTCTTGTAATCCGCCTTGCCGTTCACGGCGCGGCCAAGGTCCGGCTTGAAGAAGATGCGCTTGGGCGATTTGAACCGGGCAATCCTGGTCGCCACGAAGGCGCGCAATTCATCCTCGCTCACCTCGCTGTCCAGCGACACCACGGCGGTCACCGCCTGGCCCCACTTGTCATCCGGCAGGCCGACTACCAGTGCGTCGCGCACCGCATCATGCAGTTTCAGCGCCTCTTCCACCTCTTCGGGATAAACCTTCTCACCGGCTGTGTTGATGCAGTTCGAGCCGCGCCCCAGCAGCGTCATCGAGCCATCGGCCTCCACGGTGCACCAGTCGCCCGGAATGGAATAGCGCACGCCGTTGATCGTCGGGAATGTCTTCGCCGTCTTTTCGGGGTCCTTGTAATAGCCAAGCGGCACAGCGCCCCCGCGCGCCACGAAGCCCGCTTCGCCGCTGCCCGGCTGGATCTCGCGATAATCCTCGCTGAACACCTTGCAGTTCGGACCCAGCTCGAACTTCGAAGTCTTTACCTCGCCATCCGCCGTCATGGCCGATGATCCAAAGCCGACCGCTTCGGATGCGCCGAAACTGTCCATCATCGCCGCCTGCGGCATGTGCTTCAGCAGCCCGCGCTTGATCTCGACAGACCACATCACGCCGGATGACACGACGGCCACAACCGTCGACAGGTCATATTTGCCGGGATTGTCCTCCAGTTCCTTCAGCATCGGCTTGCCGAACGCATCGCCGACAATCGCCATATTGGTGACGCCATTGCGCGCGACCGTTTCCCACAGGTTTTGCGGGCTGAAATTCTTGTTCTCGGTCAGCGTCACCACCGTGCCGCCGTTCAGCATCACGCCCATGGCCGTGAACAGGCCCGTGCCGTGCATCAGCGGGCAGGCGGGAATGATCCGCGCATGACGGCCCAGTTCCAGCGCATTGGCGACATGCTCGGCCAGGTCCTTTGGCACCACGCCTCCCGCCTTGGCCACGCCGTCCATGCCTGCCTGCCGCCAGATGCCATGAGACCACATCACGCCTTTCGGCATGCCCGTCGTTCCGCCCGTATAGAGGAACAGCATGTCGTCGCCCGACCGCTCAATGCCCAGTGGCGAGGCGTCGCCCTCGCTGGCCAGGTCTTCATAGGCCACCGCGAAGTCCGGCACGCTGTCGCCGCCGATCTGCACCCAGGCGATCACGCCTGGCAGGCGCGCGCGCACGCGCTCCACCTGCTCGATGAATTCCACGTCATAGAACACGACCGTGGAATCCGAATTGTCGAAAATGTAGACCAGCTCGTCATCCAGATAGCGGTAATTGACGTTCACATGCGTCAGGCGGCCTTTGAAACACGCGGCCAGTGCTTCCATGTATTCCGGCTGGTTGCGCAGGTAGAAGCCGGCCTTGTCGCCCGTCTTCGCCCCCATGTTCCGCAGGTTGCGCGCCAGGCGGTTCGACCGCGCCGTCATCTGCGGCCAGGTCACCACCCGGTCGCCATGGATCAGGGCAGGGGCATCATCGCCCAGCACCTCGCCCAGCGCATCCAGCATGTCCCCGAAATTCCAGTCAAAAGCCTTGGCCACGGCGTGTCTCTCCCTGATTGTTATTATTGCATGCGAATTGTACGGCCTTGCCGCGAGGGCAGCAAAGCCTGAAACGTAGATGGACGCCACGTCGCCCGTCAGGTCAGCGCGGCGCCATCCGGATCGCGCCGTCCAGCCGGATCGTCTGGCCGTTGAAATAGCCGTTGCGGGCAAATTCCATCGCCAGGGAGGCAAACTCTTCCGGCTTGCCGAGGCGCTTGGGGAAGGGCACCGATGCGGCCAGGCTGTCGAGCACGTTCTGCGGCGCGCCCAGCATCAGCGGCGTGGCAAAGATGCCCGGCATGATCGAGTTCACGCGGATGCCGAGATCCATCAGGTCACGCGCCAGCGGCAGCACCAGCCCGTTCACACCGGCCTTGCACGAGCCATAGACCACCTGTCCGATCTGCGCGTCCATCGCCGCAACCGATGCCGTCAGCGTAATCACGCCGCGCTCGCCATCCTCGGTAATCGGTTCGGCATTCGCCATGCCAAGCGCCGAGATCGAGGCGACCCGGTAGGACGAGATCAAAATGCCCTGCGCGCCGAACGCATAGTCTTCCGTCGGCAGGCGCTTGAAGGCGTGGCTCTCCTTGTCGAAGCGTAGCGTCTTGCCGCCCTTAGCCGTCATCGCGCAATGCACGGTCACGCGCTCCTGCCCATGCGCCGCGCGGGCCTTCTCGAACCCGTCCAGAACCGATTGCTCGTCCAGTATGTTCACCTTGCAGAACAGGCCGCCAATCGCCTTGGCGACGGCCTCGCCCTTTTCCTCATTGATGTCGAAAATGGCGACAGGTGCGCCTGCCTTGGCAAAGGCTTCGGCGGTGGCCTGTCCCAGGCCGGATGCGCCGCCGGTAACAACAAGCGGTGTGGTTTTGCTGATCTGCATGGGTCTCTCTCCTCGGGATGCTGTTTTGCCCGATTTGTAGACCCGCCCCGGCCAACAGGGAACGCCTGACCACGCGGCACCCATGGGCAAGCGAAGGTTTCGGGCATAGCTTGTAGGCAACAGAAAAGGGAGAAAGCAAAATGGCCATCGATTTCACCATTCCGGACGACGCCAAGGAAGTCCGCGAGCGCGTGCGCCAGTGGGTGCAAGACGAATGTATCCCCGCCGAGAAGGAAATGACGGCCGGCAAGGCCTACAAGACCGTCCTGGCGGAACTGCGCAAGAAGGCCCGCGCGCAGGGCCTCTGGCTGCCCTTCATCCCCGTCGAGCATGGCGGCATGGGCCTCGGTCCCCTCGCCAACGCCCTCGTCCAGATGGAGCTCGGTCAGAGCCATCTCGGGGCCCTGTCGATGAACTCGCAAGGCCCGGATGATGCGACCATGCTCACGCTGCTCGCCCACGGCACGGACTTCCAGAAAGAGAAATACCTCAAGCCTCTGTTCAATGGCGACAAGCGCATCTGCTATTCCATGACCGAGAAAGCTGCTGGCGCCGATGCCACCGGCATGCAGACGACCGCCGTCAAGGACGGCAAGGGCAACTATGTGCTGAATGGCGAGAAATGGTTCTCCAGCGCGGCCAGCGCCGCCGACATTGCCGTCGTCATGGCCAAGACCAATCCCGACGCCCCTCGCCACCAGCAATTCTCGACATTCATCGTCGAGCTGCCAAACCCCGGCTACCAGATCGTCCGCGACATCCCCACAATGGCCGTGCACGGTGCACATTATGAAGAGATGGGCGGCGGCCATTCCGAGGTGCGAATCGACAACCTCATCGTGCCGGAGGAAAACCTGCTCGGCGGCGAAGGCGGCGGCTTCTCCATGGGCCAGCACCGGCTCGCCTATGGCCGCCTGCGCCACGGCATGCACAATGTCGCCATGGCCCAGCGCGCGCTCGACCTGGCCACGGAACATGTCACCAGGCGCACCACGTTCGGCAAGGGCCTCGAAGACCGTCAGGGCGTCCAGTTCATGCTCGCTGAATGCGCCAGCGAGCTTTACATCGCTCGCCTCATGCTCATGCACATCGCCTACAAGGCCGAGAACGGCATGGACCTGCGCCAGGAGAACGGCATCGCCAAGGTCTTCCTCGCCAACATGGTGCACAAGGTCGTCGATACTGCCATCCAGCTCCACGGCGCCCTTGGCTACAGCCTCGATACACCGCTCGCCGCCTGGTACACCCATATCCGCTCCCAGCGCCTCGTCGACGGGCCGGACGAAGTGCACAAATGGATCACCGGCAAGAACGTCATCCGCGCCTTCAAGAAAGATGGCACCACAGCCGCCGCAGCCGGCGGAGACCTGCTCTAGGCCAGACCGGCCCCAGCTTGACAGGGCGTCCCGTTCGTTAGACTACATATGTAGTCATTAAATGGAGGAGACGCCCATGTCGCGTGTATCACTGCCAGCCATCCTGCTCGCCACGGCCCTTGCGCTGCCCGTCGTCACCACGGCCTGCGCCAGCGAGCCTGTGGCCGAAGCCGAAAAGGTCGAGGCGACTACCGAGACCGTCGAAACCACCGACAGTGAAACACAGCCCCATCGTGTCATCGTCAAGGAGATGCACAAAGTGTCTCTGGATGAAGACACAGAGGTCAATGTCCACACCAAGCATGGAGGGAAGACCATCGTCCGTGTCATGGAGCAGGGCAAGCACACGACCCATGTTGCTGACTGTTCTGCCGGTGAAGGGGAAGACGACCCGGTGAAATACGCGTTCCGCGATGAGAGCGAAGATGGCAGCGAAGTCGAGGTCAGTGTCATCTGCCTGACGGGCGACGAGGCCAAACCGGAAAACAAGGCTGCCGCGCTCGAAAAGGCCATCGCCTACATGGAAGCCGAAGGCGAACGTGAAGCGGCCCACCGGGCCCGCGCGCTGGAAAAGCTGAAGGCCGCACTCGCAAAGCTCAAGGCTGAATCTGAATAAGAGGCGGCCGCTGTGAGCGGGACAGAGTCATGGCGCACGCCCGCGCGTGCGCACGTCACCCGTCATTTCAACGAACTGCTCCACCATTCACGCTCCTCGAAGGTGCGGTTTTAGGGGGCGTGGCGGATTGAAAAATCCCGGATGGGTCAGCCCAGCCTATTCATCCGGTCCGGCCAGCTCTTTCAGCATGACATGGAAATGATCAAGCCCGTCATAAAAGCTGTCCACAGGCAGGCGCTCATTCAGGCCGTGCGCATATGTGTCGTTCGACTTGGCCGCTGATCCGCCGACACCATACGTGTCATAGCCGAGATTGCGGTAATGCATCCCGTCCGTGCCGCCCGATGACATGTGCGGCACCACCGGCACGTCGACACCCCGCTCCTCAAGCGCTGCATTCAGCGCCCCCAGCACGTCCTCGCGCAGGCCCGACTCGGGGCTCTCGACCAGGTCCGAGATCAGCTTGAACTTCACATCCTCATTGGCAACGACGTCCTTCAGCGTCTGTTCGGTCGCCTCAATGCCGACACCCGGGAAGATGCGGCAGTTCACTGTCGCGGTCGCAGATTGTGGCAATGCGTTCTCGGCATGGCCGCCGCGCAGCATGGTCGCGATACACGTTGTTCCGATCGTGCCCACCGTAGACGGATCATCCCGCAGAATCTCGATTGCGTTTTCATCGGTCGGGTCAGCAGCGAAGGCGCGCATTGCATTGCCGAGCTTGTCGAGCCGCTGACGCCCGCCCGCTTCAAGCGAAGCGCGTGTCAGCTCGCTTGAGCGAACCGGGAACTTGTACGCCTGGATATTCTTCAGCGCATCGGCAAGCTCATAGATCGCGTTGTCCTTGCGCGGAGCAGACGAATGCCCGCCTGGATTTGTCACGGTCAGTTCGAAGGTCGCATAGGTCTTCTCGGCGCCCTGAACGCCATAGATCAGCGGCTCACCATCCGGGCCGAGCGACAACCCGCCCGCATCGGCGTTCAGGATGAAGGCCGGTTTGATGGTCTCATGCACATAATTCGCCTGCGCGCGGGTCGACACCATGCCCGTCTCCTCATCGCCCGACAGCACCATGACAAGATCACGCGTCGGCACGAAGCCTTCTTCCTTGAGGCGGATAAAGGTCGCCACCAGGCTGGTTACGCCATACTTGTTGTCCGCTGTGCCGCGCCCGAAGAAATAGCCCTCTTCTTCTGTCAGCTTGTAGGGATCACGTACCCAGTCCTCGGCCAGCGCATCGACCACATCCATATGCGCCAGCAGCACGATCGGGGCCTCGCTTGGCTCACCTTCTGCGCGGTACCAGACGATCAGCCCCTGCGTCGCCTCGCCGGTTGCATCATAGTCGGTGATCTGGATATCTTCGCCGGCGAAACCGGCTGCCTTCAGCTCGCCGACAATATAATCGACCACTTCGGGCACCTTTTCATGCCCGCGGGCCGAGCGAATCTCCACCACATTGCGATAGATTTCCCGCGCCTGCTGTTCGAATGCCGTGCGGTCCTGCGCGATGGCCTGTGGTGCGGCGGCCAGCATTGCTGCCGATACGATGAGCGAAAGCCTGAAATTCATTGGGATTGTCCTTGTTCTGTGCGCGAGAAGGCAAATGTTTGAGGCCGACCTTACCCTGCTCGCACAAAGAGTCAGCCTCCGATCTGGAAATTCATTCTCGTCCGGAACCGTCTCTTGGAGATGCGGCGCAGGATTATTCGCGGGCCTTCTCGATTTCTTCGAGCACGGCCTGCCCGCGGACGATCTGTTCCGCGATGCCATAACTGAGCCCGGGCTTTCCATACATGATCGTCTGGAACTGCTGGCGTGTGCCGGCCATCAGGGCCCAGTCATAGCGCTCCAGGCGGTTTTCCGGCTCAGGTGAAAAGTCAGGGTTCACATGGATCGCATCGTGAAAGCCATCATGCGGCGCAGAAACGCGCTGCAGGGTCAAGCTCGACAGCTCGCGCTGATACAGGGCCGTCTCGTGATAGCGGATCAGCGCCGTGCGCAGGTCCGGAGAGGAGAGGTCTGACAGCCCGCCGCCTGGCATCAGTTCAACCAGCGTCACCGGTTCCGCGGGGGCGGGCTCAAATCCGCCCGCAATCCCCAGCGTCTTGAGAAACGCCCCGCTGTCATCCGGTTCCTCGCCTTCCCAGATCGCCTTCAGCACATCCCGTGTTGCCGCGAGTGAGGCCTCAGCCTCAACCTGCGCACGTTTTCCCTCCTCGACCGCCATGGTGAACTCACTGGCCCGCTGTTCCAGAACGATGCCCTCCCGCGCCCGTTCCTGGCTTGCGGTGTTCCAGTTGTTGACCTGCAGACCGATGAACACGCCGAACACCACGATCAGCGTTTCCACCGCGACGGTGAACCAGTCCTGCTTGGGAATGGAGGTGGCGAGGCGCTGGAGGATCATGGCGCGGTTTCGCGTTTGCGCCGCGAGTGTGACGTGCCCAATTCCTTCGTCAGTTCAGCATCCAATTCCGTCAGGACGATGATGCGGTCTTCGTAGCGTTTGAGATATGAATTCAATCGCGCAATATTGTCGCTGTATTCGCTGAGGAAGCCTTTGTTCCCGCGAATTTTGCTGATGTCGCAGAGATATCGCCACACCATGCCTTCGCCGTCAGTGTTCGCAGCTGGGGGAAAGTAGTCTGTGTCGTCGGCACGCCCCACTTCGAGCTGGACGGCGTCCGGATGGCGGCTGTGAAGCCGGAAGAGTTCGCTGACCGCTTCGGCCCGCGCACCACGAGAGCGTTCCTTTACCACCGCATAGTCCCGAAGGGCCTCCTTCACGGACCGATTGGAAATCAAATCAAAGCGGCCGGATGCAATGAGCTCATCAAGGCTCGACAATTCTTCGGTGGGCGATGGCAGCCAGTGTGAGACGACCAGGGCCCAGCACTCATCACTGGTCAGTGGCCGTGATGGTGCCAGCGAGAACATAACGGGATGAGCGTTTTTGAGTATCTCAAGGCGAGGGCGTTGAGCCGCCAGCTCTCCTTTCTGCATATCCAGAAGTGAGCGGGCTTCCTCCTGCAGGCGCAAAAGCATGACATGCTCGCTGTTTCGCTCAATCCGCTCCTGGTTCCAGTTATTGACCTGCAGACCGATAAGCACGCCGAACACCACGATCAGCGTCTCCACCGCCACGGTGAACCAGTCCTGCTTGCGAAACGCTGTGGCGATACGGCGAAGGATCATGGGTTTCTGCCTGCGATGGTGCGGAGACTTTTTAGCGTCTCCGCATTGACGGTTTCAAGATCGGTGATTGCGGTTTCCAGGTCGGCGAAGCGAATCTGCAGCGCTTCCACAAGTCCGGCGTCCGAGCGCAACAGCGTGACGGCAGCGGCGATGGCATCCGGCGCAAGCCGAAGCTCGCACGGATAGGCCAGTGAGCCGGTGATTGCGTCATAGTCGCCGGTCGGCGCGAACCGGTCGCCGCACTTTTCAAGTAGTGCCTGCTGGACATCGGCTGGCACGCGCCGCCGGAACAGCGTCCTAATGGGTGCCTCACGCCCCTCGTCGGCAATCACATCGATCAGCGTCGTCGTGTAGATCGAGATGGCCGTCGCCCGAAGCTTATCACTGGCGATCAGCCCGATGTCGCCGGTCGAGATCAGCTCGTCAAAAGTCGCGCGGTTCCGGTCCATGTATTTGTACTGGGTCGCGCGATAGGCATCGACCAGGAATTGCTCGTCATTGAGCGGCCCCGTGCCGGACAGCGCGTCGATCGCAGCCTTCGCTCCGGCGCGGACGTCCCGATTGTAGGCGATCAGGTATTCATAGGCCCAGGCTTCATAGCGCAGGTCCTGCGTCAGGCGCTCGCTGAACACGGCCGCGCGCTGGCGCGTTTCACGATTGTCGTTCCAGTTGGAGGCCTGCAGGCCGATGAACACACCCGTCACCACAATGACGAAATCGAGGCCCACCGCGAACCAGTTCTGGTCCTTCACGTGCTGGGTCAAGCGGCGCAGGATCATCGACGCTGCTCCAGTTCCGCGTCAATGACGGCGATCGCGCGCCTTGCGGCTTCATTCTGTTCGGCGAGGTCTGAAGGCGTGGAATACATCAGCCCGGCCCACTCTGTGAGAAGGGGCTCAATGTGAGGATTACCGGCAATTTTCGAGACTGTCTCCGCCGCCACCTCGTCACTGACCCCCTTCGGACAATCCAGCACATAGGTTTCGGCGCCGTCATTGAGGTCATAGCAATTCGACCAGTAATGGGCCTGGGCATCGAAAGGGATCAGCTGGCGAACGCGGGAACGGTAGGCCGGCATCACCTGCGTGCTGGTTAGCGTCGCGTTCTGCGAGAGATACCCTTCCACCGCGTCGATGACATCGCGCGCGCGCGGAAAGCCCTGTCGGCGCATTTCGCTATAGGTCGACTGGTTGACGTCTATGGGTTGCCACTGCGAGGCATGGAAGAAGTCGACCAGGACGGGCCAGCAGTCTGCGCCACAATCGCCGTCGCTCGCCATGAAATCCAGCGAGCGCTTGCCCGCGTCCACCACTTGGCCGATGGCGTCGGCCTTCTGGTTCGTGACACGGATCGAGGTTTCAATTTCCTGCCGGAGCTCCTGAAGCAGTTCTGTCTCCTGCATCCTCACCGCCTGCGCCTCGTTCCAGTTGCCAAGCTGGATACCGAGAAACACGCCGAGCACGACGATCAGGGTTTCCACCGCGACGGTGAACCAGTCCTGCTTGCGGAAGGCGGTGGTGATGCGGCGGAGGATCATGGTTGCGCCTTCGTGCCGGAAAGAGCGGCTGTATAGGTGTCGAGCCTGTCGGCGACCTCGGAAACGTAGATCGAGTAGAGGTGCTGGGTGAGCGCCGCATTGCTGACCAGCGCGATGACTACGGTGTTACCGCAGATGCGGTTCGGCGTGGTCATCTCGTACTGGTCCAGCCCGGCGATGACGTCAGTTCCGGGGCGGACTTCCAGGTCGCTCTCGGTCATCAGGCGCAGGCCCGCCGCTGTGTAAGCGGCCTTCTCGGTCTCCTGCTTGACGCGGACATAGCGCTGCCACTGGTTGTCCATGAACGCCATCTGGTCTGCCATTTCGCGGACACTGTCGCGAATTTCGGGCGACCCGATCAGCGAAAGCCGCCCTGTCTCCAGCGCCTCATTTGCCGATGACAGCGAAAATCGGGGCGGCGGAAAGTCCCCAATACCCAGAATCAGCGCCTTCGTCTCATCACCCATGGCAAGACAGGTTTCGCTTTCACCCAGCCGGACAGCGAGACGCTTCGCGTCAGTCAGGATCAATTCGTTCAGTGCAAGATATGCGGCGATATCGGCGCGCGTTTCCTCTGCCTCAATGCGCAGCCGCGACGCCAGGTCCGCTGCATCACTGCGCGAGACCCGCGCCGCATTCCAGTTATTCACTTGCAGACCGATGAACACACCGAACACGACGATCAGCGTTTCCACCGCGACGGTGAACCAGTCCTGCTTGCGGAAGGCGGTGGCGATACGGCGGAGGATCATGGCGCGTTCTGATAAATCTGGGGTGCGGGGCATGTCAGGGGCGCCACGACAGCAAGGCCACCGGCGATCTTTGCTGTGGGGGCGCCTTGTTCGATATTCATGACTGCATTTCCAGAAGGGGCGCGGTCGGCCCTGAGGCGATCAGCTGGTCGACCATATCCCGGAAATCGAGTGGGAAATGGTGTCGCCTGGCTGTCCAGAAGGCCTGATAGTATTTCGAAGCCAGATGGTCGCGGAAATGGTTCTGCGTATGACGCCAGAAATCTGCCTCGAACACATTCTTTTTGGCCTGGTAATGCATCACCTGATAACCGCGCGTGACCATTGTGTAGAATACGTTGAGCCGCGTTCTTTCTGCCGGTTCGAAAGTGTCCGGCGTGTAGTCCAACCCGCGCAGGAAGAGATCCACCATTCCGGCCTCGTTGAGGATATTCATGTGATCCCGGAAAATGTCATAGTAACCGACTGCGGTCGCGATGCGCTGCTGGGCGGCGGAGTGGCGGACCTGCAGCCCGACAAAGATCAGGGATGCAATCACCGCGACCGACGAGATGATCGCGGCCAAGAAATAGATTTGTTCAAGTAGCATGACCGCTCCCAGTTACTGTCCGGACCTTCCAGTTATTCACCTGCAGACCGATGAACACGCCGAAGAAGACGATCAGGGTTTCCACCGCGACGGTGAACCAGTCCTGCTTGCGGAAGGCATCGGTGATGCGCCGGAGGATCATGGCGCGGGCTCCGCTTCTGGTGTTTCGGGCGGACTTTCTCCCAGCTCGATCAAGACCTCTCGCGACGCTTCGGCGAGGCTGCTTGCCAGACTCGTGATGTAGGCCCCGTTCTCCAGCCGGTCGAAAAGAAACTGGTTCAGGGCGGTGTCCTGGCAAGCCTCTTCATAACTGACAGTCAGGGTGATCTTCGCCAGGCCGCCGCTAAAGTCTCCATCGAGCGTGCGTTGGAAGATGGGGTTATCCTGAGGTGGTGGCCGGTTGCCGTAAAAGCTGTCGCTGAACCGCGAATTGTCAGCGACGTTGTCCACGCGTCGCAGATAGGCCGAAAGCGTGGTGCGGTCCTCTGGCGAGATATTATCGAGAAAGGCATCCGAGGTGAGAATTTGATTGATCGCGTCGCGACGGACATTCAGGCCCACAATCAATCTCAAGGTTTGCATCGCGCGCATAAAGCGCCCTTCAGCGCCGTTTTCCGCGCTGCATGTTTCAAAGTCCCGCAAGATTTCGAAGGCTTGGTTCTTCTGGTCAACTACCCGCCTGATCGCGTTTTGAGACAGAACCAGATTTGTGTTTGCTTCTTCGATGACCCGTGCGCGGGCCTGTTCGTAAATCAGATTGTCCTGCCGCGCTGCGCTCCAGTTGGTAATCTGAAACGCGATCAGGATACCCAGTACTACGATGCAGAAATCCAGCCCCACCGCGAACCAGTTCTGGTCCTCCATATGCTTGGTCAGACGGCGCAGGATCATTGGGCATTCCCGCGCTGCAGGTCGATCTGAACCGTCAAAGCGGCCTGGAGTTCCCTGGCGCTATCGGCGTGGTCGGTGACGATGAGGTTCGCCACCTTCAGCGACGATATCCAGTAGCGTAATTCCTCATGGAGCGCTTCGCTTGATTGTAGCCGGTCAATGACGACCTGGATTTCAGGGTGTTGCGCTGGTGACGGACAAGCTTTCAGCGTCTGCATGGAACCATCCGTTTGGTAACAGTCTGACCAGATATAAAGCTGCATGCGCGCAGGGATGATGCCGCGCACATGCTCCCGATAGCGGGGGCGCTCACGCAGGCTTTCAATTCCGGAATAGTTGTAATACTGGGCAAGTTCGCTGCGCAGTTTCGCATCGCGGACGAGGCCGAGTTCGCCGGCGCTCTTCAGTTCCTCGAATGTCGAATTGGAAGGCTCGAACTCTGCGACCTGGCTTGCCTGAAAATAGGCCAGCAGCAATTCCCAGGCGCTGAGGGATGTTCCGCCTGCATCGGCTTCATCAAGAACCGCCAACCCATAGTCAGAAACCTGCTGCCAGAATTGAATCCGGTTGCCATATGTAGAAATATCCTGGGAGAGGTCGGCCGAAATACGTTCAAGATACTGCATGGAGCGCGCCAGGTCAGCCCGCGCTGCGTTCCAGTTCGACACCTGAATACCGATGAACACGCCAACGACGACAATGACGAAGTCGAGCCCCACCGCGAACCAGTTCTGATCCTTCACATGCTTCGTCAGACGGCGCAGGATCATGGCGCTTCTGCCGCGCTGGCATGACTGGCGCCTATTTCGTCATCAAGAACCGCGTGCAGCGTCGCCAGTTGCGCGCTTACGGGAAAGACGGCGCGCTCGGCATACACATTATACATGTATGCATTTTCACCCAACTCATTGAGGAAGACCAGGTTCGCGCGCATCGCATGCGTATTGCATTCCGGATTGAGCCATACGCTGTCCGGCAGACCAACGCGCGCCGGGCCGACATTATGCGTGATCAGATGTGGATATTGCTTGCCGAGATCGCGTCCGGATTCCGTGATGACGAGAATGAGATCGCGGGCGCGCGCGGCCTCCTGTGTGTAGTTGAGAATCGCGGTGCGCACCGGCGCCGAGGTGAGCTGGTCAAGGCGCCCGGTCGTCAATAGCTCCATGATAGTAGGCAATTCGGCGGGCGGTACTGTCGTATGTGCCGAACCGGCAATGGCGTCGCATTGTTCCACTGATATGGCCTCTGCGCCCGCCGGGTCCTTGAGCACGGCTAGCGCGCCAAGAAGGCCTTCGGAGAAATTTTTTCGAGACTCATCGTAACTGGCGCGGCTTTCAATAAGCAGCACGACCTCGCCATGCAGCCGCGCGAGGTAGTCGCGTTCATTGCTCTGGCGTTCACGCTCGACAGACCAGCCCTGTGCCTGCAGGCCGAGGAACACGCCCAGCACAACGATCACAAAATCGAGCCCCACCGCGAACCAGTTCTGGTCCTTCACATGCTGGGTCAGACGGCGCAGGATCATTGCGGCATCTCCGGCTCAGTGGCTGCGGTTCCGGGCGCGGGCAGTCTCATACTGTCGAGATAGTCGGCGAGGAAGTTTTCATCGAGCGCTTCGACAATGGGGCCGGCCACTTCCATCATGGGCGTGCCTTCCCAGCCGGAGGCCTGAAGCGACCACCAGCGCTTGGCAAAGGGGCTGCCGAAATAGTAGGGGGCCGAGTTGAGCACGTGCTGACGCGCCTCTTCCCGGCTCGCCAGTCCTGCCGCCTCCATCTGGAAGCGATGGTCCCATTGCAGCATCAGCGCGACCAGAATGCCGTCCAATGTGCGCATTTCCGGCTCGGTCAGGTCTTCCGGGTGCCGGATTGACTTGATCCAGACGCCGGAAATGTCCGGCTTGGCGATATAGAGCTCGATCTCGGCGAGGAAGTCGTTCTTCTGCTGCTCCATGGCCGCACGGGACAGGGCCGCATTCTGGCGCACTTCCACGATCAGCACGATCAGGCCAAGCAGCACGCCGATATTGGCGCCAAGCGCCAGCCACTGGCTCAGCCGTTCGGTGCGGCTGCGCGCAGGCGGCGCTTCCACTGGCGCAGGCACGATCACCGGTTCAGGCGGGTTTGCCTTGGCAGCGCCCGGACGCCGGACCCGCGACAGGAATGCGGGCAGCTTCATGCCGCCACGCCACGCGCTCTGAATCGAAATCGTCCCACTCTGGTTCCCCCACGAAACACCTGTAGGGGCATTTATGGAACGATTTTTTCCAAATGTCTCGCACTCTCGCCCCGGACCCGACCGTCTGAGGCCGGACCTGTAATGGTATCAGCGCATCCCGCCTTCAAGCGGGCCCCACAGGGCTACATGAAACGCAAGGTCTTACCGTCCTTCACCACGGTCTCTGTCCGGATCACCTCGGTCCGATAGTCCGGCAGCAGCACGGTATCGACCGCCACATAGGCCACATCCGCCTGTGCCTGCGTCAGCACCACGCGGACATATCCCTGGTGCATGTTGTCGGTCCAGCGCACTTCCTCCAGTGCCTGTTCGAACACGCGGTCCAGCGCTTCGGCCGTCTCGGCATCCCATCCCGTATCGACGAAATCGCCGGGCGATGTCACGCCGGCCGTGCCCAGTTCCAGGCCCATCGGGCGGCCTTCGCCGTCGAACAGCTGGTTCGCCCAGAAACTGTGGCTGTCGCCGGTCAGGAAAAGCAGGTCTTCCGCGCCCGCCGCGCGGCTGAGCGCATAAAAGGCTTCGCGGGCCGCCGGATAGCCATCCCATGTGTCTGTATAGAAGGGCAGGTTCCACTGCGCCTTCCAGAACAGGTTGGTGCCTTCACCGGGCGCTTCGCCCTTCGGGGCCCTGGCAGGGTCAATCCCGTAGGCCGCGACATCGGGCACCAGCATCCGCGCAATCGGGCTCGGATTACCGATCAGGCGCCAGGGCTGGCCAGCCGCCACCGAGTCTGACAGGCTATCGGCCAGCGCAGCTTCCATCCGCTCAGAGAGCATCCGGCGGTTCGGGTCGCCAATCACGTCCCGCATGAAGGAATCGCGTGTTTCCGGCGACGTGATCGTCTCGGCATACGCTGCATAGTCCACCTGCTCGCCCCGGCCTGAATGGCGGGTTTCCAGCGTCACCAGCGTCGCCAGGTTCCCGAAGGAATAGGTCCGCCAGAATTCCGCGCGGCTGAAGCCCGGCTCCGGCTCGCGGATCGGCATCCACTCATAATACGCGCGAAGCGAAGCGGCCCGCCGTGCGTCCCAGTCGCCCTCCGTCTCCGGCTGGTGGTTCTGGGCGCCGTCCATCCACGGATTGTTCGCGCTCTCATGGTCGTCCCAGCTGGCCATGAAGGGGTGCGCCGCGTGCATGGCGCGCGATCCGGCATCGGTCTTGTACTGGGCATGGCGCGTGCGATAGTCGGCCAGCGTCACGATCTCGTTGGCGGGAACATGTGCGCGACCGAGGCCCGTGCCTTCCTCATTGCCCCAGGCATCGGCGCCGTATTCATAAATGTAATCGCCCGTGTGCAGAACGAAATCCACGTCTGCATCCTTCGCGATGGCGTCATAGGCATTGAAATGGCCGAACGGATAGTTCGAACAGGAAATCAGGGCGACGCCCAGACGGTCCAGCGCGCCAACAGGCAGGGTGCGGGTGCGCCCCGTGGGCGACGTTCCGCCATTCGTAATGAACCGGTAGTAATACTGCCCGCCGGGTTCCAGTCCTTCGGGGATCACCTTCACCGTATGGTCTGCCTCGGCGCTGGCCACCGCTTCGCCGCTCTGCACCATGTCGCTGAACGCCGCATCGTGCGCCAGCTCCCAGGTCACGGCCTGCTCGGCCAGATCCGTCGTCACCCGCGTCCACAACACCACGCTCGTCGTGCGCGGATCGCCGCTGGCCACGCCATGCGCAAAGGCAGGCGAGTGGGCAGGGGGAGCAACGGCTTCGGTCTGCGGCGCGGCGCAAGCGGCCAGCGTGCCGCCCGTGATCAGGGCCAGGGTCTGTCGGCGATCAAGTGTGGGCATGTCGGCCTCCTCGGCAGGGCCACACAATGCGGCCAGGGATTGCAGTTGAAAACGAAAAAGGCGGGCCCATTGCGGGCCCGCCTGTTCCGGATGGGGTTGGTCTAGAAGTCAGCCGTCGCGGTGAACATCACCGTGCGCGGCGCCGAGATCCAGGCACCGTTGCCCGAGATGCCAGCCAGCCAGTCATTGTCGAACAGGTTGTTCACGTTCAGGCGGAACTCGACATTCGACAGGTCTTCCGACAGGGCCGAGCCCGAGATGCCGGCATAGAGGTCGGCATCGTAATAGCTCTCGGCGGTCCAGGTGTTCGACAGGTTCACGAACCGGTCATCCACCCATTTTGTCGACAGGCCGGCAAAGAAGTTGCCTTCCGTATAGTCGGCGCTGATCACGAACATGTTCTCGGCAATGCCCGGAACCTGGTTGCCGGTAAAGATTCCAGCTGCCGTGTCGAGGACCGTATCGCCCGTGCCGAGGATGGTCGCGTCATTGTATGTGTACGATCCGAAGAACGACCAGTTGTCCGTGGCGTTGAACTCACCCGCCACTTCCAGGCCGCTGGACTCGATACCGCCACCATTGATGAAGCCGCCATTCGACGATTCCAGGTAGTCGATACCGTCGACCGATTCGGTTGGCGCCGGGAACAGGCGGTTCTCGAAGGTCGAGTCGAAGTACACTACCGAACCGCGCAGGCGGTCGCTGACATAACGCACACCGATTTCAGCGTTTTCGGCTGTTTCAGGATCCGGCAGGCCGGTAACACCGCTGCTGCCCACGACTTCCAGCACCGTGTCCGGTATGGCCTTGAAGTTCTCGGCATAGCCGGCGAACACTTCCACGCCCGGCATGGCGCTTGGCGTCCAGGCTGCACCGCCCGAGAACAGCACATCGGAGTCGCTCGACACCTTGAAGTTCAGCGTCGGGTCATTCGGCGTGAACAGGTCGACGCGCTCGATCTCGTTGCTGAACTGCTTGACGCCCAGACGGAACGTGAAGTCGGACACTTCCACCACGTCCTCAATGTACCACTTGAACGTGGTCTGCGGGAATTCGCGGCTGTACTGCACCCAATAGGCCGTCGCATCATAGTCTGGGCCGATGCGCGTATCGTTGAGCTGGTGCCAGTCGCGGTATTCATAGCGCGTCGTGTCTTCGTACCACAGACCGCCACGCAGCGTGTTCTCGATGCCTGTACCGATCTGCGTGGTCCAGTCGAGGTCGGCATAGGCGCCCGTGCGTTCTTTCTGGTAGTGCGTGTGGCGGTAGGACTGAAGCGCCACCGAACCGGCAGGGAAACAGGCCGGGTCGTATGCGGGGCCTGCGCCGCCATACGGGAAGGTGATCGACGAAACGCAGCCGGGCGTCGGTTCCAGCGGCGTGCCCGCCTGATCGACAAAGGTCACCAGCGGAAGGGTCGAAGCGCCGAACTGGCCGACATTGACCACATATTGCGGCACCCAGTCACCGCGGCCGTCATTGTCATGGCGGTAGACGCCTGCTTCCAGGTTCACGCCCTCGAACAGTTGCTTTTCGCCCTTCACGTAGAAGAGCGAGTTTTCGCGCAGTGTGCCCCAGGCCTGGCGGTAGAGCTGGTCGATATAGGGGATGCCCGTCCATTCGCCCGTCAGCTGGTCCGAATTGGGGTTGGCGGCAAAATCGGCTGGCGAGAACAGGCGCTGGTAGTTGTTTTCCAGCGTGTCATCGATCGAAAGATAGCTTGTCCAGTCGATGCCGAACTGCTCGGTCTGCAGCTTGGCGGCGAAGTGGTCGCGCGTATTGTCAGCCGTTCCGGTGACATGATCGGTGGCTGACTGGGTCGACAGAGAGACCCAGAACTTGGTCTTGTTGTCAGCCAGCAGGCCGCTGTCATAGCGCCCGTAGAAACGCTGCGCTTCGAAATCGCCCAGCGAGGCCGATACGCGCACGCGGCGCTCGTCCAACGGGTTCTGCGTGGTGAAGTTCAGCGTACCGCCAAGCGCATCATTCGAGCGCGAGGCAATGTCCGCGGTGCCCTGAGACACTTCGATGGAACCGGCATTCTGCGTGTCGATGTAGCGGTTGGCCTTTGCGCCGCCGCCATAGTTCGATCCGCCGTTCGGCATGCCGTCAACCGTGATGCCAACCTGCTGCTCGCCGAGGTTGTTCTGGAAGCCGCGAACCGCAACGCCGGTTGACCAGTCGTCAAAGCCGAATGCGTCACCTTCCTGAACCTGAACGCCGGGGAGGTTGTCGATCTGGGCGAGAATGCTCGTCACCGGCGACTGTTGCAGCGCCATCGACTCGGTCGACTCGCTGGACGCATAGGTCTGTTGCTGACCCAGAACGATCACAGTGTCCAGCTGGCGCGTGTCCTGTGTGGTTTCGGCATCATCGGCGTGGGCAAAACCCATCACCAGGCTCAGGCTGACACCGGTCAGAAGACCGGCTTTCCATAACGTATTCATGATTTTTCCCTACTTGAATACTCTTGACCCCGCACATGCGGAAGAAATCGCCCTGATGCATGATCAGAGCGTCCGTCACCGAAACACTCCGTGTCCGGTCTATTCCTTGTGCTTGAGGAGTCAGCTAACCCGCCTTGATGACGCTTGGATGACAATTCGGTTACGAATTTTCGCAACTGCGAAATTTCTCGAAACTGTCGCAAAAATTACAGGCGCGTGTCGCGCCGTGCCGCAGGTCTGAAATGCAGAACGGCCCCCCGTTTCCGGAGGGCCGCCTGTTCGTTTCGGTTGGCTTGAGGCCTGGACTAGAAGCCCATGTCGCCCATGCCACCCATGCCGCCCATGCCACCTGGCATGCCACCGCCTGATTCTTTCTTCGGTGCTTCGGAGATCGAGGCTTCCGTCGTGATCAGCAGGGCTGCGACAGAGGCCGCGTTCTGCAGGGCAGAGCGGACAACTTTCACAGGGTCGATGACGCCCATGACGACCAGGTCGCCATATTCTTCAGTCTGGGCGTTGAAGCCGTAGGAGCGCGACTTGTTAGACAGGATGTTGTTGACAACAACCGAGCCTTCCACGCCTGCGTTCTCGACGATCTGGCGGATCGGTGCTTCCAGCGCCTTGCGGACGATGTCGATACCGGCTTTTTCGTCGTCATTCAGGCCGACCACATCGATATTCTTCGATGCGCGCAGCAGGGCCACGCCGCCGCCGGGAACAATGCCTTCTTCAACGGCTGCGCGGGTTGCGTTCAGCGCGTCGTCGACACGGTCCTTCTTCTCTTTCACTTCGATCTCGGTGGCACCGCCAACCTTGATCACGGCAACACCGCCAGCGAGTTTCGCCAGGCGTTCCTGCAGTTTTTCACGGTCATAGTCAGACGAGGTGTCTTCGATCTGGTTACGGATCTGGGCAACGCGTCCTTCGATGTCCTTCTTCTTGCCGCCGCCATCAACGATGGTCGTGTCGTCTTTCGTGATCGACACGCGCTTGGCTTTGCCGAGCATGTCCATCGAGACGTTTTCCAGCTTGATGCCGAGGTCTTCGGAGATGACCTGGCCGCCTGTCAGGACAGCGATGTCCTGCAGCATGGCCTTGCGGCGGTCGCCGAAGCCCGGTGCTTTCACGGCAGCGATCTTCAGGCCGCCGCGCAGCTTGTTCACGACCAGTGTGGCAAGGGCTTCGCCGTCAACGTCTTCAGCGATGATCAGCAGCGGCTTCTGCGACTGGACAACAGCTTCGAGGATCGGCAGCATTGGCTGGAGCGATGAGAGTTTCGACTCGTGCAGCAGGATGAGCACGTCTTCGAGTTCGACGGTCATCTTGTCAGCATTGGTGACGAAGTAGGGCGACAGGTAGCCGCGGTCGAACTGCATGCCTTCGACGACTTCCAGTTCGGTTTCCAGCGACTTGGCTTCTTCAACCGTGATGACGCCTTCATTGCCGACTTTCGCCATCGCATCAGCGATCATCGCGCCGACTTCGGTGTCACCGTTTGCCGAGATCGTGCCGACCTGGGCGATCTCTTCGTTGGTTTTCACCTTCTTGGAGCTGTGGGCGAGGTCGCGGACGACTTCGGCAGCGGCTTTCTCGATGCCGCGCTTCAGGTCCATCGGGTTCATGCCGGCAGCAACGCGCTTCATGCCTTCGCGAACGATGGCCTGTGCGAGAACCGTGGCGGTCGTCGTGCCGTCACCGGCAACGTCGTTCGCCTTGGAGGCCACTTCGCGCAGCATCTGTGCGCCCATGTTCTCCAGCTTGTCCTCAAGCTCGATTTCTTTTGCGACGGTGACGCCGTCCTTCGTGGAGCGCGGTGCGCCGAAGGATTTTTCGATCACCACGTTACGGCCTTTCGGGCCGAGCGTGACTTTCACTGCGTTTGCGAGAATGTCGACGCCCTTGAGCATCTTCTCGCGGGCTTCGGAGCCGAAAACAACGTGTTTGGCAGCCATATTGAGTTACCTCTTTGAATAGTTTGGGAATTCAGGAAATTGCGACGGGTGGGAGACTATTTCTCCAGCACACCCATGATGTCGCTCTCTTTCATGATGAGCAGCTCTTCGCCGTCGACGGTCACTTCCGTGCCGGACCATTTGCCGAACAGGACGCGGTCCTTAGGCTTCACGTCGAGCGGAATGCGCTCATTATCGTCGCCAATGGCGCCAGCGCCGACTGCAACAACAACGCCTTCCTGGGGTTTTTCCTTGGCGGTATCGGGAATGATGATCCCGCCCTTGGACTTTTCTTCTTCCTTGACGCGGCGCACGACAACACGGTCGTGGAGGGGACGAAGTTTCATATTGAGCCTCTCGCTTTTCTACGTAGGTTCGGGGTTGAATCTGTCGCGCCAGCTTCAAAGGGGGGAAGGGAATTAGCACTCACCCCCTCAGACTGCTAACGCTACAGCGCAGATAGGGGGGGCTGGAGGCGGCGTCAACAGGCGGACCGTGAATTTTTTGTTCACCAAACGCCTGTGAATGCTATGATTTCGGGCAAACGGGGGCGCGCCATGGTTCGCATTGAATATGACGCAGCAGGAAGGGCCGTAAAGGTTCCGGGTCTCGAGGCGATCGCCCTCAAGCGGCCGGAATTCTTCAGCGGCCCGCGGATCTGGGCCGAATCGCTGGCCCCGGCGCTGCAGGCCCGCGAGGCCGAACGCCGCGAGACCATCCGCAAGGTCTGGCGCAAAACCCTCGCCGCCGTGATGATCCCCGTCATCCTGCTCCTCGTGCTCGGCCTGATGAACCCCTTCATCTTCGGCGGCTGGATGCTGTTCCTGTTCTTCGGCGTGCCGCTCTCGGTCGTGCTGATCGCCGGCATGGACTGGCTGCGCGTCTACGCCATGAAGGCCGCCACCAAGCAACTCGTCCTCGGCGCGGCCTGCGAGTGCTTCGGCTTCACCTATGAAACCCTCGCCCCCGATGTCTCGAAGGTCACCGACTATCGCAGCCTGCTCAAGGCGGCCCGCGCCTATCAGGCCCGCCATGGCCCGCCGGGCCGCAAGACCGGCAAGCGCAGGCGCGGCGGCCAGACCCGCGTCACCACGCCGTTCGGCAGCGCCAGCTTCGGCTCCTCGCATGCCACCGGCCCGGAATGCCCCACACCCGCCTATGACGTGCTGGAGGATGCGAGCCTCTTGCCCGGCCATGATACCCGCCATTTCGAGGATCTGATCAAGGGCACCCGCGCCGGGGCGGCCTTTTCCCTCGTCGAGGCCAAACTGGAAACCTCGGGCAAGAATGGCGGCACCGTGTTCCAGGGCATGCTGTTCCATGTCCAGTATCCGGGCCGCTTCCTCGGCCGCACCCTGATGGCCCGGTCGCGTTGGTGGAAGCGCGGCAAGGCGGCGAAAGACCTCCAGAAGGTCAGCCTCGTCTCCTCCGAACTCGACAAGGCCTTCACCGTCTATTCCACCGACCAGGTCGAGGCCCGCGCTCTGCTGACACCCGACCGGATGGAACGCCTCATGGCGCTGGAGCGCCACTTCTCCGGCGGAAAGATGCGCGGCGTGTTCGAGGATGGCCACATGACCATCGCCCTCGAAGCCCCCAACCAGTTCGAGGCCGGCTCTATCTTCAAACCCCTTGTCGATTCGGAACGTTTCTCGTCCGCCCTCGTCGAACTCGGCCTCGTCTGCGACATGATCGACGGCTTCCTCACCCGCGACTGGGTGAAGGACAAATCGTAGGAGAGACGCGCCTCTCTCCCACCCCGCCTAACCTGTGCCATGCTTGGCCCCATGTTTCAGCTCGACCAACAGGACCTCGACCATATCGCGCCAGAATGCCTGCTCTCCACGGGCTCTCCTTCGACTTCGCTCAGGATGAGCCCTAAGGAAATCAGGGAAGGGCGGCCTGCCGCCCCACATCATATTTGTCGCTCTTGCGCTCGCCCAGCAACATGCGCTGTTCGAGCCGCTTGCGCAGGGCCGCGTAATACGCCTCCAGGAAGGCAAGGTCGGTCTCGCCCGACCCCGGCACCCAGCCGATCTTGGCGCGGATCCGCGCGGCCACTTGCGCCTTGATCTCCGGCGTCGACTGGCGCAGCACATCCTCCAGGACATGCAGTTCGTGAATGCCATAGGCATCCGCCTGCTGCGGCGTGAAGGCAAAGCGGCTGCCCTGCGCTTTCGTCTTCACCGCCGTGACGATATCGCTCATCAGCTGCGCCTTCGGGGCCTTGATCACCCAGGTGCCCGCCAGCAGGTCACCCACCCGCATCTTGTCCTTGTTGAACACCGGGAAGAACAGGAACACGCCGGACCAGGCGAGCCCCAGCAGCGCCATCCATGCCCCCACCTGGTCGCTCCCCATGCTCATGATCAGGAATTGGAGCGGCAGGCCCAGCTCCACTTCGCGCATGAAATTGCGCGCCAGCACGGCGTCCGCCGTCAGCCGCCCGCCATCGCGCGACGCGACCCGCAGG